>JAUYHF010000063.1 GCA_030690165.1 Deltaproteobacteria bacterium
TATGCAAGAAATTCTGCCAGTCCTCTTGTGCTTAATACTTTTGTTATTGCCGCTGTTAGGCTGGTCTTGCCGTGGTCTACATGACCTATTGTCCCTATGTTTATGTGCGGCTTTGTCCTGTCAAATTTGGCCTTGCTCATAGAAACCTCCTAGTTTAAAGTGTCATAGTATCACAGTGTCAGAGGGTCAGAGTTAAATACTTAAGTTTTTTGCTTTGACTCTTTGACGCTCTGCTGCTTCTCATCTGTCTTTCTTTCTGGAGCCCACGACCGGGATCGAACCGGTGAACCTCTTCCTTACCAAGGAAGTGCTCTACCAACTGAGCTACGTGGGCATTAACTACAGGTAGAGGTAAAGGTAGAGGAATTAAATTTTAGCATTTTACCTATACCTGCTTTATTCTATACCTGTCTTTCTCTGGAGCGGGTGAAGGGAATCGAACCCTCGTATCCAGCTTGGAAGGCTGGAGTTCTACCATTGAACTACACCCGCACTAACTTACACAGTGGACAGTGAACACTGTCTTTATGGTGGAGAGGGGAGGATTTGAACCTCCGTAGGCAATGCCAGCAGATTTACAGTCTGCCCCCTTTGGCCACTCGGGTACCTCTCCATAAAATACAGTCAATAGCCCCTAATCCCTGTCTTTTTGGAGCTGGCGATGGGATTCGAACCCGCAACCTGCTGATTACAAATCAGCTGCTCTACCATTGAGCTACGCCAGCAAAAATCCAACCTGTATTTGTAAATAAATAAAATATGGATTCTTATATTGTAACAGGTTGGAATTGAAGAGGTTATTTATAAAATATTCCTTATTGATTGTCAAGCTTTTTTTTATTTTTGTCATTTAAGAATCAAAACCTTGCTATTTTTGAGAAAAAGTTACAGGAGGGGAAACAAAAAAACATATCCAGTTTTAATTTCACATTCCATTTAATTTATGGTAATCATTAATAATAAAAAAGCTCATTACCTATTACCTAAAATGGAAATACTAAAACACCTCAACCCCCAGCAGGCCGACGCCGTAAAAAAGACAGACGGCCCGATTCTCATACTCGCAGGAGCAGGGAGCGGAAAGACAAGGGTTCTCACCTACAGGATTGCCTATCTGGTACTGGGAAAAACCATCCCTCCGTATAATATCCTTGCAGTCACCTTTACTAATAAGGCAGCAGGGGAGATGAAGGAGCGGCTTGAAAAGATTTTAGGGCCAATGGCCAGAGATTTACTCTTAGGCACATTCCACAGCACTGGTTTACGCATTTTGCGAAAGGATGGCCATTATATCGGCATTGATCCGAATTCTATTGTCTATGACGATAATGATCAATTGGCGCTTGTAAAGCTCTGCATGTCTGAACTCCATATAAATGAAAAGGCATTCAGCCCGAGGGCAATCCTTTCCCACATAAATCAGGCAAAGAATGAAGCGCTTTCTGTGAATGATTATACAATGGAGGCTACAGACTTCTTTAGACAGAGGGCTGCCAATGTATATAAGCTTTATCAGGAGAAACTACGGCAAAACCACGCGCTGGATTTTGGTGATTTAATATGCGAACCCATAAGACTCTTTAGAGAAGCGCCCCAGGTTTTGGAAAAATACCAGAAAAGATTTAACTACATCCTTGTGGACGAATATCAGGATACAAATCGCGCCCAGTATATGCTTATAAATCTCTTATCGGCAATACATAAGAATCTGTGCGTGGTTGGCGATGAAGACCAATCTATCTACGGCTGGCGCGGCGCAGACATAAAAAATATCCTTGAATTTGAGAGAGACTTTCCAGAGGTTAAAATTATAAGGCTCGAACAGAACTACCGTTCAACAAAGAATATACTCGCCGCCGCAAACTCTGTTGTGGAGAAAAATACGAAGAGGATCGGCAAAACTCTGTGGACTGAAAACTTAGATGGAGAGCTGGTCCATTATCAAATGGCAAGGGACGAGCATCATGAGGCAGGTCTTATATACTCTAAAACAGAAGAGATAAGAAAAGAGAGCGGTCTTGCATATAAGGATTTTGCAATCTTTTACCGTACCAATGCCCAGTCCAGGATATTTGAAGAACATTTCATAAGGAGCGGGATGCCTTATAATATTGTCGGCGGTCTCAGATTTTATGATAGAAGAGAGATCAAAGACGCCATTGCCTATCTGAAGGTTATGGCAAATCCAAACGACAGCATAAGCCTTATGCGCGTAATAAACACGCCTCCGCGTGGGATTGGAAAGACGACCATTGACAAGATCTCGGCCTTTGGCGCAGAGCGGGGGATGCCGCTCTTTGAAGCCTTTAAACTTGCCTTTGAAAAAGGTATTTTACCACTGCACAAGGGTCATGGATTTATAGTCTTTCTTGAAAAATTCAAAGGACTGCTGGACAAACTTCCTATCCATGATCTTGCAAAGATGCTTCTTGAGGAAAGCGGCTATATGAAAATGTGGGAGGCGGAAAAAACAGAAGAGGCAGAGGCAAGGATAGAAAACCTGCACGAACTTATCTCGGCAATGAGGGATTTTGAAAGAAACAAAAAAAAGCATGCCCCCCCAGTCTCTGAAGAACTTCTCCATGTGGAAGCAAGTGGCACAGCAAGCCTTGCCGACTTTCTTGATCACGTAGCACTCATTAGCGACATAGATAGCCTTGAGGATAAACAAAATAGAGTTACCCTGATGACTCTACACTCGGCAAAGGGATTGGAATTCCCTGTTGTGTTCATGGTCGGCATGGAAGAAGGCCTGTTCCCTCATTCAAGGTCTATTAACGGAAGAAGCGAGGAGGAACTTGAGGAAGAAAGACGGCTTTGTTATGTGGGAATGACAAGGGCTATGCAAAAACTCTTTTTATCCGGCGCAAGGGAGCGGACTATCTATGGCGAAACAAGATTCCAGGGGCAATCAAGATTTATAGATGAAATACATCCTAATTATCTGGAAATAATCAGCCCGGAATCCAGAATTCGGAATCCGGAATTCAGAAGAAATGCTGAACATATAGTGCCTGAAACAAACATTGAAGAACCGCGGATTGTCTATGATGAATTCACGGACAACGACCCATGGAAGATAGGGATGAAGATAAAGCATCCGAGTTTTGGCGCCGGCATTATAAAGGCAAAGGAAGGGATGGGCGCGGATGCGAAGCTTACTGTGATATTCCCTGGAACAGGACAGAAAAAACTGATAGCCAGATATGTCTCCTCATAAAAAATCTTGATGTTTATTAAATTTTGAGATATAAAAATTTCAACAGTGGAAAATCACATGGCTGTTTCAGGTTTGCAACCTGAAACACACTAATCGTGGTGAACCAAAAAAGGGGGTGCATTATGAAAATGAAGGGTAAGGTACTTTTTTTAATCGGTGCGGTCTTTGTCATGCTTGTACTTGTGAGTATGACTATGACAGGGTGTGCCGTCCAGCAGCGCACCACACACGAGGACAAGGCTCAAAAGAAAATGGGATTAGGAGGATTGTTAGCGCCAGCGACCACACACGATGACAAAGCTCAGCCACCTCAGCCAGTTAAGGATCAGCCAGGCGGGTATAAATAAGCAGGGAGCAGGAATCCACAATCATCTGTTTTCTGGATTCCCACTGGAGTTTACCCCTGTGAAAACAGGGGTGGGAATGACAGATTAAGATATCCCTATAGCAAACAGCAAGGAATTATCAAGTTTAAGTCATCTAAAGGGAGGGTATATGGGTAAAGTATCCTGCATTATGAAAAGGGTTAAAAGCGCGGTTCTTTTAATTGCAGCAGCCGGTTTGCTTTCAGGGCAAAATGGCGGGGGGTGCGCCGGGGGGCCTGAAGTCGCTCCGCCGCCGCCGCCACCCCTTCCTGTATCGCACTGGGGCGATAATTATTTTTATAACTATGAGCCTCCAAAGAAGCTGCCGCCTGCTTCAATAAAAGCTACTGTTATAGTCGTCAATCCATTCTATAAAGATGCGGAGAGTTCCCTGATAGACCCGATCTACGCTCAGGTAGGCAAGGGTTTTTCAAAGTCAATGGGCGTTGATTTGGATAAGATAATAATAGCCAAGGGTATGACTTCCGTCGGTCCGTATCTGACCCTTGACGACGTAACTTATCCGGACAAGAAGAATGCCGACATTACCCTTGCCCCAAGGGTCTTCATAACAACAGATACCAAATACGATGAATGGGCATATGTTTACTACAGTGGTAAGAATCTTGAAGACAGTAAGATTACGGTTAAAGAGAGAAAATTCGAGATGAAGATCGGCGGTTGGGTTGCTTATGAGATGCGCGAACCGCTCTCCGGCGAAAAAATGTGGGTGAAAAAACTTGAGATGGAAGGAAGCGTTGTCAGGGGCATGGAGATATACGAAGCGATCCCTGTTTACGAGACGAGATACGGCGGGCAATACAATAACATACCGTATCAGCATCTGGTGCGATATGATCAAGGCAAGATGTATACCGGCAGGGCCGATGCTGTAGCCGATGCGCTTAAGGATTATTATCCGGTTATCATGGAAAAGGCATGGACATATCTTGATACCGACGAGATACTTAATCTGAAGGGAAAGACAAAAGAGATTAGGGAACTGAAAAGGTATTGATAATTGTCTGGGTTGCTTAATCAGGTGTGTTGTATATGAAGCTTGTTTATCTGGCTGCAATACTATCCATAATATCAGGCTGCGCCGCCTCCACCCACACCATTAACTCCAACACATGCATCGATAATAGTTTCGTGCCGCAAAATGCCAATAACGATTGTAAGAAAGAGGTTTGCATAAACGGAAATATTGTAAGCATTGAAGACCTGACTGAGACCGCGCCTGTATATGATTGGGCAGAAGAGAAATTTTGTCTTTTTCATCCCATAGATTGCCTTCGCGCTTACAGTTTTAAAAAATCGTCTCAGTGGGATCAGGATATGACCAAGGAATATTGGGGGCGCAAATCTCTTCATAACGGCCTTGGCGACGCGGCGCGGCACGCGTATCTTGTCTGTGAAATGACGAAACGTTTTGGCGCCGCCTTTACCAAGGGGCTTGGGAACGTCCATGAAGAAGATAACTCAGTTATATTTGGGTTTGGAAAGAGGGGAGAGGGCAATAAATGCTGCGAAAAAATAATGGATTTATATAATAATCAGATTGGGATAGATTTGGCAGGCGAGCCTGGCAGTTGCGAGGAGAATGTTTTAAGCTCTCTCCATAGACTCCGTCATTCATTATGCGTGGAATGAGGATATTTTTAGTATCTACTTGCCATATACAGCAAAGCCTCTTCCCGACTCCTTTGCCGCATACATCGCCTCATCTGCCTTTTTGAGGAGGAGATTAATATCCTTCCCATGGTCGGGGAAGATGGCTATACCGATGCTGGCCGTAATACTCAATGTCATTTTTTCCAGACTAAAAGGGGTTCTTATTGCTTCTATGATCTTTTCCGCGGTCCGGACAGCTCCTTCTATTTTTTCCGGCCGCGGGAGAACTATTGCAAATTCGTCTCCCCCAATCCTGGCAACCGTATCAGATTCCCGTAAAATTTCCCTGATCCTACTACCCACCTGTTTTAGCAGGAAGTCGCCATAATGGTGGCCGTGGGTATCGTTGATATCTTTAAAACTATCCAGATCTAAAAACATCAAGGCAACCGGTTCATTTTCCCTGTGACCGGACAGGATGGCCTGATGCAGGCGGTCATAGAAAAGGGTGCGGTTGGGAAGGTCAGTCAGCGGGTCATGATAGGCCATATGTTTTATCTTTTCATCTGCCAGCTTCCGTTCAGTAATATCCAGCAGTGTTGCCATGATAGCCGGGCGTCCAAGATATTCCATGGCGCTTCCATGAACTTCCATCGGGACCTCCAAGCCGCCCTTTTTTAGCGCATTAAAAGTGTAACGTAAATATGACACTTCGCCCGATATCCGCTTGCGCATGTTCTCTTTTACCGTATCCCTATCCCGCTCTGCCACAAGATTCAATACAGTCAAGCCGAGCATTTCCTCCTGCCTGAAATTTAGAGTCTCTGCAAGATGCTGGTTCACATAGACAAACTTTCCGTCCTGGATGAGACAGGTGCCTACGATAGACTGCTCGGCAAGCCCCCTGAACTTCTCTTCTGAAACCAGCAGCGCATCCTCTGTCCTTTTTCGCACCATGAACTGCCCAAGCTGGCTTCCGATGGCATTAAACATCTGGAGCATACCCTTATATGGCCGGTGAATCTCACGGCTGAAAAATTCGATGACACCGAGGACTTCATCCCCAATCTTAATCGGAAAACCAAAGGCAGAATGCAGACCCGCCCTTACAGCATAAGAGGCGCGCGGGAAATTTATATCCTCGGCAATCTCTGTAATCCATACAGGCTTGCCTGTGCCCCAAACAGAGCCAGGCATACCAACACCCTTTTGGAAGGTAAACTGCCGGGTTATTGCCTCAAACTCTGAGAAGTCAACTGACGGCCTGTGCCAGTATTCTATACAGCGCAGGACTTCTGCCTGATGGTCAACAACCCATATAACGCCGGTATCCCATCCTGCAGATTCACAAATCACCTCTATAATCTTCGGTGTGGCTTCTTTGAGTGTAGCCGACTCAGCCAATACCCTGACTACAGAATACTGAATAGCAAGGTTATACTCTGCATACTTGCGTTCAGTGATGTCGCGAAAGATCTCCAGCTTGGAGATAGTCCCATCAGGATTCCGTAACGGCGTGTCCAACAGGTCGTATGTCTTATTATTTTTTTCTGAGTGCCATTCCCATTGAACCGTCTTGCCGGCAAAGACCTCCGGGTTTTTACACCATGGACAAACCTCATCCCTGTCATGAAAATATTTATAACATTTACGTCCGTTAACAGAACCAAACTCTTTTTCAATAACAGGGTTGACATATTCTATATCGTAAGACTGGTTTACAATATAGACACCGTCCTTCATAGATTCCAGGATATTCATGAGCTTGTCCCTCTCCATCTTCAGCGCCCCTTTGGCCTTCATGGTCTGGATGACATGAGCGGCCATGCCTGCAAGACCCTCGAGCATGGCATCCTCTTCAGGGGTGATATATTGTTTTGAAAAGAGCGCCAGAACGCCTATGGGTTCGCCATTGGTATCCTGAAGCTTATACCCGGCAAATGCAACAAGGCCAAGACCCCTGGCCCATTCATGGTCCATTATCTGCGGATCATTTACTACATCGTTGGTGAGGAATTTGCTTGTCTGCCCGTTGGCTATACGGCCTATTTTGTAGAAGCCAAATGGCACCCGCCTGTGAGGGCCGTCTATGTGTGTATAGCGGCCGGAGCTGGAAATAAGGTGAAGGCAGGATTCCCGCTTGCGGCAGACCTTATCCTCTTCCCTGTCATTGGCGTGAATACACCCGGAATTACAGCGGTCCCCGGGCCTGCTAACCCATATACGGCAGAAATCGGCATTGAAGATTTCTACTACGCTATCAGTGATATTCTTGAACTTTTCATCAAGGTTCCTATCACTTATTAACGACCGCTGTAACAGATTGAGTTTTTGCAAGCGATGAATCATAGTCATCTCCTGGGACTATTTGTTTAAGAGAACGCCTATCCTCACCATTTATTACCCTTGGTTACACAACAATCAATCCCTTTATACAAGGGGAATTACAAAACTAAATTGAGTCCACTTGCCATATTCGCTCTCCACCCATATCCTTCCACCATGCAGTTCAACAAGTTTTTTGGTTAATGCCATACCAAGACCGGTGCCGCCGTACTCCCTTGTTATTGAGGGGTCCAGCTGTTCAAAATCCCTGAATACCCTTGGGATGTCCTCATCTTTTATGCCTATGCCCGTGTCTTTTACAGAGATATGAAGAACCCTTTCCATGATATCGCCTTTTGCCTCTTCTGAAATATCCCAATCTATATTTATCTTTCCGCTGCTTTTGTTGAATTTTACGGCGTTTGAAAGCAGATTCAGCATAATCTGCTTAAATTTCGACCTATCTAATCTGACTGTAGGGGACAGCGGAAGGGTTTTACTCTCAATAATAATGTCCTTTTTATGCGCCATAGGCCTGACAATGCTGAGAACCTCGCCTAAGACATCCGCAAGGGGAAACTCCTCGGGTTCCAGTTCAATCTTGCCTGCCTCTATCTTTGACAGGTCAAGTATATTGTTTATAAGGTGCAGCAGATGGCTGCCGCTCGTATTGATATAGTTGACATACTGTGTCTGTTTTTCATTCAGTTCACCGAATGATTTTTCGCTCAGGAGTTCAGAAAAACCCATAATGGAGTTCAGCGGTGTTCTTAATTCGTGGCTTACATTGGCAAGAAACTGAGACTTCATCTTGTTTATCTTGATAAGCTCTTCGTTCAATATTGTTCTGGACACCAATTCTTTCTCTATCTTTCTGCGCTCTGTAACATCCCGAAAGCTCCAGACCCTTCCAACGCTTTTTCCTTCTATCAACTGAGGCCGCGAATATCGCTCGAAGACCCTCTCATCCTTAAATTCCAATACATCATAGCTCTCTGCATCAGGCTGGGAGTATAACTCCCTCACCTTGGCGAGGAATCCCTCCGGGTCTTTCAACTGTTCCAGGACAAAGGCCAGGGCCTGATTGTCATCCCTGGATGCTACAATGGATTCGGGGATGCGCCACATTACTACAAACCTCTGATTAAGGCCCACCATTTTTCCTTCATCGTTTACTGCCAGTATGCCATCGGCAGTAGATTCAAGCGTTGCGCGCAGGAGAGAGAGGGATTTCTCAAGCTCCGCCTCTGCCCTCTTGCGCTCGGTTACGTCGCGAACCACGGTGATTACGTAGTCCCGATCAAGCTGGACGTATTTTATATTGATTTCCACAGGGAACTTAGA
>JAUYHF010000064.1 GCA_030690165.1 Deltaproteobacteria bacterium
ATCGCATTTATCGTTCTTGCGGCAACAGGCCTGTCACTCAAGTTTCCGGATTCTGTATTTTCAGGCGCTATCGTGTGGGCTGCCGGAGGACCGGCAATGAGGTCTGTTGTCCACCGAATCGCAGCGGTTGTTTTTATAGGGACGGCGCTGGCGCATATAATCCCGTATATTTTGCTGCGCAGGCCGCCTGGAAAGGTCATTCTTTCAAAAAAGGATTTCCTCGACGCCCTGCTGCATCTCAGCTACCTGTTCGACAGGACGGATAACATGCCGCTTATGGGCAGATACACGTGGTATCAGAAGCTGGAATATTGGGCTACGGTTGTGGGCGCCTGCATAATCATATCAACCGGTTTCCTCATGTGGGGTTTTGCCCCCCTGATTAAGAAGATACCTATTTCGCTCTTATATTACGCGCAGATGATACACGGGTGGGAGGCCATACTCGCGGTCCTTGTTATTTTTGTCCAGCATATATATCAGACTGTTTTAAACCCGCTTGTTTTTCCAATGGATTTCTCATGGCTTACCGGAAAGACGAAATATGCGGTGATGGAACATGAACATCCGCTTGAGTTGATGGAGATTGAGTCTAAAAAGGGAGGCGAATATCGTGAAGGCGCGTCCTAACCCCGAAAATGCGATTGCATCTTTTGGCAAAACAGCGCTGATAACAGCGGTGTTTCTATTGGCATTGCCTGTTCATGTATGGAGCGATTCATGCGACGAATGCCATCTTCACAGGTCGTTTGTCCGGGGATCTGCATCGGATACGGATGCGCCTGAGACACTGGCCGGATTCCATATTAAGGAATTCAAGGGCGAGGGGCTGACATCAGCGTGCCGCAGGTGCCATGGAAATCTGCAGGAGTCCAATAAACTTCCACATTCGGAGGCATGTGTCAGGTGTCATACAAGGGGCAAGGCAGCGCAGGGGGATAGGCGCCTGGCATTCCACTCGGAAAAGAACCACTGGACTATGGAAAAGGTATCATGCGTTGACTGCCACAAAGGGCACATAAAGGGGAACCCTGACATAAAATTTCTTACGACAAACACGGTCAACGTATGCAGCCGGTGCCATGAAAAAGGTTTCAATATAAAAGAAACCGCGCAGCAACAGACCGATTAATAAAGGAGGGAGGTTAACAGAGATGTCTTCAATTGAGCAGATAGGGGAGATAAAGATCGCACTTGATACAGTTTGGGTCATACTCTCGGCGGTTCTTGTTTTTATGATGAATGCCGGTTTTGGGATGCTTGAGTCAGGCCTGTGCAGGTCAAAAAATACCGTGAATATATTTTCAAAGAACATAGTCATCTTCGCCATAGCAAGCCTTACCTTTTGGCTAATCGGATTTGGCCTCATGTTCAGCGACGGCTCGTTTTTCATAGGCTCTACAGGATGGATGCTGACGGGTGAGGATAACAGCCCCGCTGTGGCCGGGCAGTATTCAGGTATTTTCAGCGCGCTGGCCTGGACCGCCCTTCCACTCCACGCAAAGTTTCTTTTCCAGATGGTATTTGTGGCCGCCTCCGCGCACATTGTGTCCGGCGCGGTGTCGGAGAGGATAAAGTATTTTTCATTTATAGCCTTTTCCGTTGTGCTGGTTGCCATCATTTACCCCATAACCGGACACTGGATATGGGGCGGCGGGTGGCTGGATTCAATGGGTTTTGTTGATTTTGCCGGCTCCACGGTAGTCCATTCTGTCGGCGGGTGGGCGGCGCTTACCGGCACTATAGCGCTTGGCCCGCGTATGAATAAGTTTAAAAAGGACGGAAGGATAAACCCCATACCCGGCCACAACCAGACCATGGCTGCCCTGGGCATGTTTCTGCTCTGGCTCGGCTGGTTCGGTTTCAACGCCGGAAGCGCTATGGCAGCAACGTCTGAGACGATAGCGCTGGTTGCCGTCAATACCACACTGGCAGCTGCTGCCGGTGTTTTAAGCGCGACAATCGTATCAGAGATACTCATAGGCAAACCGGACCTGAGCATGATGGTTAATGGCGCTCTTGCAGGCCTTGTCGCAATTACCGCCGGCTGTTCAGCGGTAAACATAGGCGGTGCGGTAATAATAGGCCTTACAGCCGGTATACTTGTAGTCTACTTCATAATATTCCTTGACAGGCGCAGAATAGACGACCCTGTTGGTGCGATACCTGTGCATCTGATAAACGGTATCTGGGGGACGGCGGCAGTGGGGCTCTTTGACCGGGAGGCAGGGCTATTCTATGGAGGAGGCATATCGCTACTTGGCACGCAGCTTATAGGGATTGCGGCTGTCGGCGTTTTTGTAGCCTTAAGCACGTATGTGCTCTGGCGCCTTATCGGTCTTGTTATGGGTCTGCGGGTAAGCCAGGAAGAAGAGTATGTCGGGCTTGACATAAGCGAGCACGGCATGGAGGCATATCCTGATGCATCAGGGCCCGGAGGCTTTTACGGGAAACCGGCAAAGTTCTAACCGCGGCGGGAGGCGGAAAGCGGGGACAGATTTGAAATCTGTCCCCAACTATCGGAGGACGAAATGGCCTGGCTAATATTCTTTATTTTTTGGATTGTTTTTCTCTGGCTCTATAAATACAGCGAGCGGCACAAGCAGCGCAGGATTTTGGATATGCAGAAGGACAAGCACTCGGACTACGGCCAGATGAAAAATGAGTTCGACGAAAGCATGGGGCTTTTCAATACCACTGCCGATTTCAAGCCCAGGCTTGCGCATATTGATAAGGCCATAGAATGTCTTAAGGGTATGGAAGAGATGATTCCCGACAAGGAACATTCCTCTGAAAAACTCGCGCAGATAATGTCGCTCAAACAGGCGCTGATATACTCCGGCATAAAGGCGCAGTTTGAAAACGCAATGAATAGTGCAAAAGAGGCTAAACTCCTTGTTGCAAAGGTCAAGCACGCAAACACCGCCCAGGCCATACTCAACGAAGGGCTGAGTCTCGGCATAGACAGAAAAACACTTGCGAGGGAGATTGAAGAGGCCAATAGTTTTATCAACAGGATTCAATATGACGAGTATTTTGCAAAGGCAAAGAAAGAAGAAGAGAGAGGCAATATAAAGATGGCCATAGACCAGTATCAGGTGGCGCTTTATTTTTTAAAGATGACCAGTATGGGCGGGGAAGACCATAGCTCGCTGGTAAAAGAAATAGAAGGGAGGATACAGAAACTTTATGAAGGCGGCATGGCACAAGGCGAAGACAGGAGGTAATTATGGAAACATCTAACATGCAGGGAAAAATGAAGGGGTTTGGGGAGGCAATAAAGAAAACGGAATTTCCGTGGAAGGCAGTCCTGTTTATTTTGATTACCGGATTTACTGCCATTGGCGGTTCATTTGGCCTTCTGGAAATAAACGAGGCAGGTTATATAACGGTAGCCCAGTCCCCATTTACAGGCAAAGTGACGATAGTTTCAGAGCCGGGCATGTTCTGCCAGTGCTTCGGAACTATTACAAAATACAGGGAGGCTGGAACCTTCAAGTTTATTCAGCCTGAAGAATCGGCCGGAGGCAAAGAAAAGGCAAGGCCAAAAAAGAGCAGGGATGCAAACCCGGAGATGTCCGAAGAGATACAGGTGCGGTTTAATGACGGCTCAATCGGATGGATATCCGGAATGGCGCTCTTCGACCTTCCAAAGGATGAAGAAAAGTTCCGGCTTCTCCATATGAAATTCAGAAACTTCAGGAATCTCATTGAGGCCGGGATAATACCCACGATAAAAGAATCTGTCGTGCTCACAGCAGCGCTCATGAGCTCCGGGGAATCATATACTACTAAAAGGGCCACATTCTCGGAGTGGTCGAGGGACCAGATTGAGAAGGGCACATATATGACCGAGGAAATGATAAAAGAGGAAAAAGACCAGAGGACCGGCGATATTACCAAAAAGATATCTGTCAAGATAAAGACAGATAATAGCAGGCTCCTGAGAAATGAGAACCCCCTTGAGAGGTACGGCATAAAGTTCAAGCAGTTTCAGGTGACTGAGATACGGTATGAGACTGAGACGGAAAATCTCATAAAAACAAAAATGGAGGCGCTCCAGAAAACCATCGCAGCCAAGATTGCCGCTGAGAGGGCGATACAGGAAAGGCTTGCGGCGGAAGAACAAGGCAAAAAGAACGTTACAGTCGCCGAATATGAGGCCATGATAAAGAAGAAGAAATCTGAG
>JAUYHF010000065.1 GCA_030690165.1 Deltaproteobacteria bacterium
GAGTATGTCCTTTCCTGCCATTCTGCCCTCCTTAAAATAAGGACAGTTTAGCATCTCTGAATTAGAGCCTGCCCCTGAAGGCTTTAATCAGTGGACATTTCTACTTTGGCAGAATAGGACATTATCACTTTGGGATTACAGAAAAATTTATGGCTCCCCAGGATTCACTGCCAGAAGTTTCATCTCTGTCATCTCCTCCATGGCATATCTTATACCTTCCCTGCCAAAGCCGCTCATCTTAACCCCGCCGTAGGGCATGTGGTCGAGACGGTATGTAGGTATATCGTTCACTATCACGCCGCCGACCTCCAGCGTATTGTATGCCTGAAATATCCTTCCTATATCTCTTGTAAACACGCCTGCCTGAAGCCCATATATAGCATTATTCACCATTGACACCGCATCCTCAAATCCTTTATATCTTTCCACTGTGGCAAGTGGCGCAAAGACCTCTTCTCCGCAAACCTTCATTGAAGGTTTGACATTAGTAAGCACGGTTGGCTCAAAAAAAATTCCGTTTCTTTTGCCTCCAAGCAAAATCTTTGCCCCGTCTTTCACTGCCTCGTTCAGCCATTCCTCTGTGCGCTTTGCAACCCCTTCATCTATCATAGGCCCGATGTTCGTTGATTCGTCCATCGGGTCGCCTGATTTCAGGTTTCTGACATTTGCTAAAAATTTATCCATAAATTTTGCGTAAATATCCTCGTGCGCATAAATCCTCTGCACGGATATACAAATTTGCCCGGCATAGGAAAATGCGCCAATCGCGCATCTCTTTGCGGCAAAATCAATATCAGCGTCAGAATGGATAATAACGGCTGCATTGCCGCCGAGCTCCAGTGTTACTTTTTTCATCCCTGCCATTGCCTTTAGCTTAAGACCAACGGCTGCGCTTCCGGTGAATGAAAGCTTTTTTATCCGCTTGTCTGTAACTAATTTTTCCGCAAGAAGGATTGAGCATGGGACAATATTTAACCCGCCTGCCGGGAAACCTGCGTCAGATATCAGCTCTCCGAGCATTAAGGCTGTGACAGGGGTCTTTGGCGCTGGTTTTAAGATGATTGTATTGCCAGATGCGATTGCAGGCGCAACCTTGTGAGCTACAAGATTAAGAGGAAAATTAAATGGCGTTATTCCAAGAATAGGGCCTATGGGAAACCGTCTTACTATGCCGAATCTGTTTTCAGAGCCTCGCATGAGGTCAAGGGGTATTACTTCCCCTCCTATCCTCTTTGCCTCCTCTGATGCAATCTGGAATGTATTGATTGCCCTTGAAACTTCGGCCTTTGAATCTGAAATGGGCTTGCCTGCCTCAAGCGTGATGGTTTTTGCAAATTCCTCTTTCCTATGCTCAAGTCCTCTGACAATATTATTTAAAATATCTGCCCGCTTATATGCCGGAGCTTTTTTTGTAATCTCAAATGCCCTCTGGCTTGACAGAACAGCATCCTCTATATCTCTTTCCTCTGCAAAATACACACGGGCAATGGTTTCGTTATTAAAGGGGTTTTTAATATCCTCTTCTTTTGAGGACTGCCGCCATTGGCCGTCTATGAGAAATTTACATTCCTTTGCCATTGCATTAAGGATTATTCCAGAAAAACAGGGCTTAAGTCAAATCTTTGTTGAAAATTTGGTTTGTATGAAGATTTAAGCGCACCGTGCTATTCTGGGGCTGGTTATTTTATAACAACGCTCTGTAACCATGCTTGCAGTTTTTGATGTGGGAATGATAAATGAATAATGAAGGTTTGACCCTTAGACCTTGCCCTGTTGATTGACGAAAAGACAGATTTTGATATAGAAGGTTGGGAATGGAAATAAGGCACATCCTTTACTTTGACAAAGATAATTATTGTGGATTCACATAGTTTAAAAATGATGCAAATCTAATGCAAAAATGGTATTCTTAACTACATAAAACAGGATTGGAGGATGATATATGAAACCATCAATAAATCAAGACCAACTTAAGAATGTAATCAAGACAGCTTTAGTTGAAGTCCTTGAAGAGCGTCAAGATTTACTTCACGATGCAATTGAAGATGCGATTGAGGACGTGGCTTTTGTCCGTGCCATTGAGGAAGGTGAAACCACAGAATTGGTCCAACGAAAAGAGGTTTTCAAACTTTTTGAGAGGAAGGCGTGAACGTTCAATTCAGAGCCAGCTTTTCCAAAGACCTCCGCAAGGTTAATAATAAGGATTTATTAAATCGCATCAAAGAGACGATTGAGCGCGTAGAGAAGGCTCAAAGCCTGCAAGACATAGCTAATCTTAAAAAACTGAAGGGTGGAAACAACTGCTATCGTATTAGATTGGGTGAATATAGAATAGGGCTGACTATTGAAAACGACACAGTAACTTTTGTGCGCTGTATGAATAGAAAAGAGATTTACAGATACTTCCCGTAAGACGCAAAAGCTGACTATTTTATAGTAACAACTCTGTAACCATGCTTTGTATATTTGGATGTAGGCGGTGGAAATGCTAAATGAATAATGAAGGTTTGACCCTTAGGCTCTCATTGAACATAAAAAAGTTCTGCGAAATACCCACCCAGAGGATCGGAAATGTTAAACATCGAATTGATAAAAAAACCAAACCAAGATCATTTTAAATCATTCTTGGCGATCTGTCTAAAGCTAATAGACTTAAATTCTATAAAAACCAAAAAGATTGATCCGCCGATGTTTTACAGGCAGGAAATGTTCGTGAAGTTCAGCTATCATTTGGCGACAATTATACACATAGAGAAGGGGATAATGATTGCATTTGCGGGTAGAAGCCATCGTTTATATGATTATTCTTCCGTAAACGTATTAACAAGAGCATTATTGGAAACATTTCTGACATATTATTATGTATTCTGTGATGCAAAGGATGAAGATGAGTCTCGCTTTAGATACTGGAATTGGTGGATTGACGGCTTAAATTCGAGACAGCAGGTGAAAAATATTAAAGATCCTTTGCTCATTGGTAAATTGGAAAATGAAAGAAGAGATATTGATGATTGTACGGTTAAAATTAAATCCACAAAAGCTTACTCAAGATTGTCAGCGCCTCAAAAAAAGGAATTTGAAAAAAAGAGAAAATGGATTAGACCTGGTTGGATTGATATAGCAGTAAAGGCTGGAATGAAGAAGAGTACTGCAAGACACGCGTATAGTTACTTTTCTTCCTATGCACATACGAACAGTTTAAGTATTCTTCAGTTTTCTCAGGCTACTATTAGTAATAAAGGCAAAGAAGCCAACCCTAACATGCTGAAATTGCTCTTTATGGTTGCAGCTATGTTTATTGATGAATTTGCAAAGTATTTTCAATTAAAAGATCAGCTATCCGAATACGAACAAGAATTAGTAGCTAATTGGTTACTGGTAGCTAAGAATATGTCAGTGGCGGAGTAACGGCGCCTACGCACCGGGGGAAGGGGCAACTTTGACTAATTTAACACGGGAAATGATGACCCAACTTTAATTTAATTTGATAGGCTCTATTCAACCTCTTGACGAATGAGAAATGGGGACATGTGTCCCCATTTGATTTAACAATCTTGGGACAATATAAAGATTAAAGATAGAACAGAAAATCTTTAAACTAAATTTATGACTATTAATGTAAATAAAAGCAGAATCACTAGAGAACAATTTGCGGAACTGCTGTTTTATTTTACGAAAAAATTTACAGAAGATTTCGTTCCTTATGAGATGGCAAAAGAAAACTCTCCGTTTAAAAACGTAGACAAGGATGTATTTCTTCATGAAAGATTGATAATGATATTCTGGATAATTGATAAATTTTTTGGCGACGAGGAAAGAACATTAATGAGCGCAATACACAAGAAATATTTTACTGATTTAGATATATTAAATAATCCAGAAGAATCAAAAAAAGAAATAGAATTTTTTATGAGTCGTTATAAAGAATATTACGATGCATGGGACGACAAAGCATCAGACCAATTTATTCTTGGTGGTGTAATTGCTAAAAATATCTTCCAAGAAGAAAAGATGGTATTGAACGCTAATATAATACTTCATATTGTTTTAGATGTTTATGCGTTAATAAAACAGATAAGGGAATCTATCATTGATAAATATGAAGTTATCAATTAAAAACAATCGTGAAAACCGAAGATACCTTATATATATGGATGGCAATGGATGGCAGAGGGACTTCCCGTATTTATCTTCAATCCGCTATTTCGCCTTTATCCAGATAGGTCTTCTCCTATCCCTGTTTTTATAAATTTGCTCCTAAAATACCTTATTTACCCCATCCCCACCCTAACCCTCCCCTTGAAGGGGAGGGAATCTTTCCGCTCCCTTAGTGAGGGGAAAAAATGTAATTACCCTCTCCACTTGCGGGAGAGGGTCAGAGCCTGCCCCTGCATGTATTTAGCAGGGGGTTGAGGGGTAAAATGTCAACTGAACAATGTCGTTACCTATAAAAGGCGTAGCTTACGGTGAGCTATGGCAGTTAAATTTTTTATTGAAATAATTTCCGGCAAGTAGGATATTAGTCTTTATGGAAGAAAATCAGAAAGGATTCTGGAATACATTAAAAGCAAAATGGTATCAAAAGGGGCTTAAGTTTAACACGCTCCCTGAGACAGCGCTTAAAATCATCCTGCCTAAAACAAAAGACTGCAAGACCTTCCTTGATGTTGGCGCAGGCTGCGGGACATTTGCAATACCCCTTTTGAAGGCAGGGAAAAAAGTTACAGCCATTGATCCGTCGGCGCCTATGATAATGCTGCTGGAAGAGGAGATTAAGAAAAAGAGAATAAGAAACATAAAGACAATCCGCGCCGCATGGGGAGAGACTGAGATAAAACCGCATGATGTTATACTGTGCGCCAATGTGCCTGAACTTTTGAAGGACTCAATAGATTTTTTGAAACAAGCCCATGCGCTTGCTAAAAAGGCAGTATTCCTGATAGAGGGTGCAGACCCGAATGCCGACAAATTTTATTATAAGGAATTATATCCCATTTTATTCAATAAGCCGTTTGCAGGGAGAACCGATTATTTTAAGACTTATACAAACCTGCATAATCTCGGCATCTTTGCCAATGTGGAGATAATAGAATATGCATTTGACCAGCCTTTTGACAACATGAAAGAGGCTCTGGATTTCTGGAAGGAATACATGGGCATAGTAACAGCAGAGCATGATGAGAAACTTCGTAATTTTCTGGAAGACAAATTAGAGAAATTTAAAGGCGGTTTAATTGCCAGGTTTCACAAGAGGTCGGCAGTAATCTGGTGGAAGAAATAAACAATGATACCTTTAAAAGACGACAACCCGACCCGCACATTTCCTTTCGTAACCATCTTAATTATTGTAACCAATATAGTTGTGTATATCTATCAGTTGACACTGGGGCAAAAGGCCGAAACGCTTTTTATTCTAAGAGCAGGCGCGATACCTTATGAGATAATCCGTTTTGCCGACATACATCCTCTGGCATTTATTCCGCCTCCACTTACCCTTTTTTCAGCCATGTTTATCCACGGCGGATTTCTGCATGTGGCAGGAAACATGCTCTACTTATGGATATTCGGGGATAATATAGAAGACAGGCTCGGACATTTCAGGTTTATCGTATTCTATTTATTGAGCGGGTTGATAGCAAGCCTTGCGCACATAATCATGCTGCCGAACTCTACCATACCTATGATTGGCGCAAGCGGCGCGATAGCTGGAGTGCTTGGGGCATACTTTCTGCTGTATCCAAGGGCGCATGTCCTTACGCTGGTATTTTTCTTCTTTTTTGTAGATATTATAAGGATCCCTGCGCTGGTCTTTCTCGGCCTGTGGTTTGTCTTTCAGATTTTGAGTTCAGCCGGGGGCGGTGGCATCGCATGGTATGCGCATATAGGCGGCTTTATCGGAGGAGCGGTATTGGTGAAATTATTTGAGAGGAAGCGATTTCAATAGGTGTTTTAAACCCCGTTAGAGAATTTTCTCTAAACGGGGTAAACCCCAGGTATTTCCTGGGGCGATTTTTGAGTCAGACCGTTGAATTATCACTTTTCAAATTATGAAAATTTTCTATATTTCTTATATTTCAAGACCTGCCCCCATTTTTCACATCCTTAGATCTTTTAAAGTTCCCCACTTGCTTAATAAAGTAGATGAGTATAATCAGCCAGACCACTCCCAGAAATCCTCCTCCAAACGGGATGAAAAACAGGCGCTCGGCCAGGCGGAAGGCAGCTGTCTTTCCATAAAGTGGCAGGGTTATGGCGATCGTCAGCCATCCAAAGGGATACCCCAGCCCAAGACAGGTCAGACCCATCAGAACTTTTTTGAATCGGTTTGAAATATCCATGTTGACCAGAATCAGGCATAAGACAAACACCACCAGGGCCAGTCCGTGGGAATGGAAGTGGAAGGTGTGGACCCGGGCCAAGACCTCCGTTCCTGTTTTTTCGAAGATGGTCCGATCAATGTCTGGGACACCGGTCAACCCATGGACATCCGGATGGGCCAGGACCTGCTTTTGTGTCAGATCTTTGATTGGCTGGGGATACCTTCCCAGTAAAGCTCCTCCCAGTTCACCAAAACCAAACAGCAGGAGGCAGCTTAATATCACCCAAGGTGGAGGTAATTTGAACATCGCTCGTCCTTTCGTTGTGTTGTCTGATGGTCTCGGCCAATAGGGCAATTCCCTTTATTTCTGGTGCGAACCCGCAGGCATTGCGGGAGGCCGATCCAAGTGAAACGCTGCTACAATACCGCTTACCAACTCATTTTGCAAGGCCGCGAATTCCTCTGGCTGTCCATCTTCCAGCCGGTAGAGCATACTGTCCAGCATCCGATCCAGGCGCTGCGCCTCAACCGGATTCTTTTCAGCGAGCGTCGGCTCCAGTAAATAGGAGAAATAGTTTCTCCCCAACCAGAAGATGGTCCGCTGGGTCTGAGGGTTGGCTGATGCCTTGCCAAAAGCGGCTTGAAGGACCGTAAATTTTTCCAGCATCAAAAGATAACCCAACTCCTGAATCACCTTTTCAAGAACAGGGACGTTGCCCTTCGCCAAGGCTTCATCCAATGATGTCCCGACTCGGGTCCCGAACCGCTGATCTACCTGGGCGGCCGTGTTTTTCAGGCCAACCCCCTGCATCACCATCCTCATTCCCATGTCATGAGAAAAATCCTCATACACCATCCGAATCACTTGGAGGGCCTCCTGGGATTTTCCATGTTCAATCAGGCCCAGGGCCTGTTTCATATGGATCATGATAGGCGTCACCTCACCCATGATCTCGTGGGCATGGGCCATGTTTCCATTCACGAACAGGAAAACGATAGACGCCCATACCAGCAACATTGATAATCTGACGGCATCCTTCTTCATAGGTTTCCTCCAGATGCCTCTGCTCAGAACAGCATTGAAAGGCCAAACTTCACCCCAATGTCCGGCGAGTTGCCATTGAGCCCAAAGGGCACCGCCAGCTTAATAGCCATGTTCTGGAGTGCAAAAAAAGTTCCGGTCTGAATGACCACAATCACCTCAGGCGCCAGGGTCAGTACGGTGTTGCCTGATAACTCGGTACGGCCATTCAGTTCGGCCAGCACCATCAAGATGTCCGGGATGGCTTTGAACATCGGCGCCACATTGTAAGACCAGGTCGCATGATTGACCACCTTGTCCGTTCCATTTGTGACATCAAGCTCCCTCTCCGTCTCAAGCCCATATGCCCCATTGAGATGAACCACAAAGCGTGGATGCAGGTTCTTTGAAAGGATAAGGGTGCCCTTGATACCGTGTTCATTCCCTTTCAATCCGACCGAAGGCGAGTACTCCACCTCAAAAGCCGCATCCGGCAGAAGTTGGGTTTCATCCATGAAGCGGTGTTTTACTCCCACCCCAATCTCTTCGATACCGCTTGTTTTTGGAGAGCCAGTGATCTCCTCACGGAGCAGGATATCACCCTCCAGATTGAGCTGTGTCCTCTCCCCAAGGCCGATTTCGAATTCAATAGGCAAAAGATGGGTGGTCTTTGTTGTTCCATTTTTCTCCCTTGTGTATTCATAATTAACCTGTCCGAACATCCGTCCGCGGGGAGGGGTGGCGGCGATCTCGGTGCCGAGCGGTTCCATGATATGCGCTGCCCAAGCATATTCAGCAGCGCCCATGAATAATAGAATAGTCAACGCGATGATTAATCTCTTCATTTGAAATACCTCCTTTATTTTTTGTGTTGAAAAATCAGGAGAGTATTTCTGGAGGGTTCTCTAACGGGACTGGTTCGTTGATTAGAAAGATTGTTTTATGTGAATGGGTTTTTGAAACAATATAAGGGTAAGGCCTTAAATCTTTAACCGGCTCTGACATGGTAAGTTCATATTTGAGGGATAACCTATCAGAACAGGATTTTATGAATGTTTTGGGGATATGATGAGAACTATGGTCAGCGCTATGTATTATCGGACACATAGCGCTTTTTGGCATATCATGCTTTGCCGCTTTGTGGGATGTGTGCATATCAGCCGTATTATTATCCCCTGATAGGCACAAGGATTGACAAATAATATCCACATTCATGACAAGCAAGCCGAAAAGCAGAACTATTACAAAAGACCTTCTCATAATTCTAATGATGAATTGTTTGTGCCGCAATTTGTCATAAATTTTATACAAATTCCCCGATGTATGTCAAGTGAAATACCTTATTGGAATTTCTTTTATATAACTAACGAATCTTTCAGTAAAACTATCTTCGCCAAGTATAAGGAGCGAGGGCATTTTCAGCGTCAACTAATTACAATCCCTTAAAAACCCTTTCCGCAGCATGCAATGTCTTTTCTATATCTGCCTTTGTGTGGGCAAGGGAAACAAACACTGCTTCAAATTGTGATGGGGCAAGATAGACACCCAACCCCAGCATCTTTCTAAAATATTTTGCAAATCTTTCAAGATTGCTTGTCTTTGCATCTGTGTAATTATAAACAGGCCTGTCATTAAAAAAAAGTGTGAACATTGCGCCTGTCCTTGCAATCTGAACAGGTATTCCTTTTCTCGCCGCTATATCCTTAAGGCCGTCGCATAACCCCTTAGTTGTCTTTTCAAGCCTTTCATACACGCCTTTGCCTTTTAAAAGCTTCAAGGTCTCTATGCCTGCTGTCATTGCAATGGGATTGCCGGATAATGTTCCTGCCTGGTAAACAGGGCCGGACGGCGCAAGCATCTCCATTATTTTTTTCTTGCCGCCAAATGCGCCGACAGGCAGCCCGCCTCCGATAATCTTTCCAAGGCATGTTATATCAGGGTCAATATTATAAACCTTCTGCGCGCCGCCGTAGCATAATCTAAAACCGCTCATCACCTCATCCACTATCAAAAGAACGCCATATTGATTGCACATATCCTTGAGCGCCTTTAAAAACCCGCTTTGTGGAGGCACAACACCCATGTTGCCTGGCACGCCTTCTACGATAATGCAGGCTACATCATCAGGGTCATTCTTAAGAATTTCCTCAACAGAGGTTATGTCATTATAGATGGCGGTGTAGGTATTTCTGGCAATATCCGCAGGCACGCCAGGGCTGTCAGGAATGCCAAGGGTTGCTGCGCCGCTTCCTGCCTTGACAAGAAGGCCGTCACTGTGGCCGTGATAGCCTCCATCAAACTTTATTATCTTGTTCCTCTTTGTATATGCCCTTGCAAGACGGATAGCGCTCATGGTCGCCTCTGTGCCTGAGTTTACAAACCGCACCATGTCCATAGAGGGGAATGCTTCAAGCACAAGTTCTGCTAATGTTACCTCAAGCTCGGTTGGCGCGCCAAAGCTCGTGCCGCGGTCAACCGCCTTTTTTAACGCGGCGTTGACTTTGGGATGCGCATGGCCGAGAATCGCCGGCCCCCACGAGCCGATATAATCTATAAAACAATTCCCATCCGCGTCATATATCTTTGACCCCTTTGCCTTCTTAATAAAGAGCGGATTTCCGCCCATTGCCTTGAACGCCCTTACAGGACTGTTCACCCCGCCCGGGATTAGATTCTGCGCCCTTTGCATGAGTTTTTTAGAATTTGTGATTTTCATTGTTTCTCCTCCCCTCTGTTATACCCGAATCCTTTATTAGGACAACTTATTACCTTTCCTGTCTTTTTGGAATATTCTTTTACGAGGGGAAAAAGCATTCAGCAGTTCGAGTTTCTCATCCCGCCTTACGGGTTTTGACCTTCCCGCTTTTGGCTTTTGCTTTCGCGCCTGCGGCTTTTGTTTTTTTCTTTTCCTCGTTTAATCCCGCTATGGCAAGACATTCATCCAGCGTAAGTTCCTGTGGAGTTTTGCTCGTAGGGATGCGGAAGAATTTTTTACCGGCCTGAATGCACGGGCCGTATCTGCTGTTCACCACGCGCACCCGCGCGTCCTCTCCCCATGATTTAATTATTTTCTCCAGCTCTTTCTTCTCCTTTGCTGTCACCAGTTCAATTGAGCGCTCCAACGTTACACTGAATGGGTCTTCCCCTTTGCCGAGGGACGCAAAGATATTTTTATATTTCACATACGGGCCGAATCTCCCTTTGGCCACGCTTATGTCTTCATCCTGAAACTTACCCAAGACCTTGGGCAGGCGGGGGCCGTTTAGAATTTCCTTCACCCTTTCCAGCGAAATCTTGTATGGGTCTTCGCTTTTTGGAAGCGATATATATCCATCCTGATACTTGATGTACGGGCCGAAACGTCCGATATTCACGATCACCTCATTGCCTTCGTGCGCGCCGAGGTTGCGGGGGAGCTTAAATAGCTCCATTGCCTGTTCAAAGGTGATGGTATCCATGCGCTGATCCTTGAGAAGCGAGGCATAGCGCGGTTTCTCCTCGTCATCCTGATGCCCGATTTGAACTATAGGTCCAAACTTTCCGAGCCGCACAATCACCTGTTTTCCAGTCTCCGGGTCTTTGCCGAGCATGTGCTCGCCGCTCTGGCGCGCGGATGTTTCCGCTGTATGCTCCACGGTTTTATGAAAGGGCTTGTAAAACTCCGCAAGCATCTTTGTCCACACTAATTTTCCCCCGGCAATTTCGTCAAACTCCTCCTCCACCTTTGCCGTGAAATTGAAATCCATAATGTCTTTGAAATTATTCATCAGAAAATCATTCACCACCATGCCGATGTCCGTGGGAAAGAGCTTTGCCTTCTCGGCTCCGGTGTTTTCGGATTTGATATCTTCGGTGATCTGTTTATCCTTCAGCAAGAGACAACTAAAATTCCTTTTCATGCCGTCGCGGTCTTCTTTCACCACATAATTTCTCTTTTGAATGGTGAAAATGGTTGGAGCGTAGGTGGAAGGCCTTCCGATACCGAGCTCCTCCAGTTTGCGCACCAACGTGGCTTCGGTGTAGCGGGGCGGATGATGGGTGAACCGTTCCGTGGCAGTTATCTCTTTGTTTGAGAGCTTCTCGCCAATCTTCAAAGGAGGCAGGATGTCTTCCGCATTTTCCTCGTCTTCCTCGTCTTTTCCTTCGAGATACACCTTGAGAAATCCCTCGAACTTCAGAACCTCTCCCTGGGCAACGAACTTTTCTTCACTTGTTGACACGCGGATGGTTGCTGTGGTTTTCTCCAGCAGCGCATCGCTCATCTGCGAGGCGACGGTTCTTTTCCATATCAGATCATAGATGCGCCGCTCCTGCGCATCGCCTTCAATTTCGTAAACACCGAAATCTGTCGGGCGGATGGCTTCGTGCGCCTCCTGCGCTCCTTTGCTCTTAGTTTTGTAACGGCGGATATTCACAAAGTCTTTGCCGTATAATCGTTCAACCTCTGTTTTAGCCTGACCCAGCGCAGTGTCGGAGAGGTTTACCGAATCTGTGCGCATGTAGGTTATCTTTCCGCTCTCATAAAGCCCCTGCGCGATCCGCATGGTTTGCGCAACCGGGTATCCGAATTTTCTCCCAGCCTCCTGCTGAAACGTTGAAGTGGTGAACGGCGCGGATGGGGTCTTCTTTGCGGGTTTTGTCTCGATAGCGGCGATGGAGAACTCCGCATCCTTGCATTTTTCCAGAAATGCCCTTGCCTCTTCTTTGGTGGAAAACCGTTTCAACAGTTCGGCCTTCACTATTTCGTTTTTTCCGTTCAAAAAAACAGCGGACACCCTATACGACGAAACGGATTTGAAATTGTCTATATCCCTTTCCCGCTCAACAATCAATCTCACGGCAACGCTCTGCACCCTTCCTGCGGAAAGTGCAGGCTTCACTTTCCTCCAAAGGATCGGCGAAATCTCATAGCCTACCAATCTGTCCAAGACCCTGCGGGCCTGCTGCGCATCCACCAGATTCTTGTCAATGGCCCGCGGATGTTCAATCGCCTTTTGAATCGCGTCTTTGGTGATCTCGGAATAGGTGATCCGTTTCGTCTCCTCCGGCTTCAAATCCAGCGCTTCCGACAGATGCCACGCGATGGCCTCGCCTTCGCGGTCTTCATCTGTTGCGAGCCAGACTGTATCCGCGCCTTTGGCAATTTTTTTCAATTCGGCAACCACAGCTTTTTTATCGGGTGAAATTTCATATATGGGCTCAAAATTATTTTCTACATCCACTCCTATCCCCTTCTTCACCAAATCGCGGATATGACCAATGGAAGACTTCACCGTGAAATCCTTTCCGAGAAATTTCTCAATGGTCTTTGCCTTTGCAGGCGATTCTACGATGACAAGCGATTTCACCCGCCCCTCCTTATAAACTGTTTGCCGGCCTGCTGTTGCACAAGCCCTTTTAATTCCATATCCAGAAGCAGGGCAGAAACCTTCTGCGTGGGAAGACCTGTTCTCTGGATAATAGTATCAATAAAACTCGGTTCGTCAAGCAGGCTCATAATTTTTTCCTCTTCGGATGAAAGATCGGCTTGTATCTTCCGCAGTGAATCCGGAACTGCAGGAACAGGTTTTAAACCTGCCCCTGTCATGCCTGTCCCTGATATTGACAGCTCCTCCAGAATATCCCTTGCATCCTCCACAAGTTTTGCTCCTTGTTTAATGAGTTTATTTGCCCCTTTGCTTTTGAAGGATGTTATATTGCCGGGCAGGGCAAATACATCCCTTCCGTAATCAAGGGCGAGGCCGGCTGTTATCAGCGAGCCGCTTTTCTCCGATGCCTCCACAACCAGCACCCCCTTAACAAGACCGCTTATAATCCTGTTTCTCTGCGGAAAGTTTTCGGCAAGGGGAGACATGCCTATCGGAAATTCTGACACAACAGCGCCGTTTGATATAATCTGTTCATACAGCTTCTTGTTGTCTGATGGATAAATCACATCAATCCCGCTGCCAAGCACCGCTATAGTTCTCCCATTTGCCGCAAGCGCGCCTCTGTGAGCCGCGGTATCTATCCCCCTCGCCATGCCGCTGACAATGGTGATTCCGGAGCCGGCCAGTTCTCTGGAAATGCCTTCCGCAGCAGAGATGCCGTACTGTGTTGGAATCCTTGTGCCGACAACGGCTATTGCATTCTCATCTTTTTTACAGATCGTCCCTTTTACATACAGATAGGGCGGCGGATCAGGAATTGAAAGCAGGGCCTTTGGAAAATCTGAATGTCTCAGTGTCAAAAAAACAACATCCTGTTTTTCTATAAGACTAATCTCTTTTTCTACCCAATCCCACTCCTTAAAACTTTTTATGTTTGCTGCGGTTTTTTTGCCTATTCCAGGAATTTCTTCAAGCCTTTTCAGGGGCGCTTCAAAAACAGTTTCGGGATCATGAAATTCATCAATGAGCGTCTTATAAGTTACATTGCCGACTCCCTTGACCTGTCCGAGGCCCAACCAGTATTTTATTTCAGATGACATAAAAAATAATCAGGCTATAGGCAATTGGCAAGAGGCAATAGGAAAACCTATAGCCCAGAGCCTATCGCCGATAGCCTCTTTTATTCCGCCGTCCTTACCCTGTCTCCTTTATAAATAACCTGTCTGCTCTTTGTGATAAATGCAGTGGATGTATCATCCTCCACACGGATTATTACAAGCCTTCCTAATTCTATCGGGGGCAATGTGATTGTTTTTTTCTCTTTAGACATGGGGTCATCCACTGTAATAGCCGGCCTGAAGATATTCATGATATTTCCCACATCAAGGCCGCTGTTTTTCCCTTTATCCAAATAGACCATATCGTTCTCTGCCGACCCCACCTTGCTCTCCATTGATTCTATAATCAATCCATCTATTGCCTTTTCAGTCTTTTTTATCACTACCTCCTTTACAGGCGGTTCATAAGATTTAAGTTTTGCCCCCTTTAATACTTCTTTATAAGATTTTTCTATCCTTGCGGCAATTACACCGCCTTTTTCAACCTTTATAACCTCTAATACACCGATGGTGTCAGTCAAAAACCCTATTGGCTTTTCAGTCACAGGATGTTTAACCTCGCCTGTAGTTGTGAAAATAATAAATTTATCGCCATCTGTTACCTCTGTCCCTTTAATAAGAGAGATATAGACAATGTCTCCTTGGGATAGCAAGAGCCCCTCTGCCTTTGAGCCTATAATCATGCCATTGCCTTCCATATCTTTTGAGGATATGAGCCCGTGCCTTCCCATTATGGCAGAAGAAACCTTTACAATCTCAGGGGCTGGCTGCAGTATTGGTTTTTCTTCAGGCGGCTGAGGCGGAGCAGGCTCTTCAACCTTTGCCAATGCCTCTTTCGGCTGCTCTGCGGCTTGCAAAGGTTCTTCAAGTTTTTGCATTTTTTCAACCGGCAGCCCTTCAGGCACAACTGACTCAACAACCTCAGGACCAGCAGGGCCGAATCGTATTTTATTGCCGGGATAGATGAGATGGGGGTTAATAATAAACGGATTTGCCTTCCATATGCCGGGCCACTTGAATGGGTCTTTTAAGAAGCTATGTGATATATCCCAGAGCGTATCTCCTTCTTGGACTGTATATTCTCCATCATCCGGCTGTCTGAGTATGTCTCCACGCCGCGTCCAGGATGTTTGCTTACCCTTTTCTTCGTCTCCTGTCATTTTTTCTTTTTGCTCAGCTAATATGTCTTTATAAATTAAAAAAACCGATAAAGAAACGAATAATAGTAAAAACAGTTTTGTTCTCATGGTATCCTCCCATTGGTGTGTCTATTTCTGAATCTCCTGCAGTTTTGTACGAGCCTTTACTGCCGCATCTGACGAAGGATATTTTTCTATAACCATTTTGAATGCCGCGAATGCCTTATCCCTGTTGTTAAGCTCCAGATGTGAGAAACCTACTTTCAACAGCGCATCAGGGGCCTTGTTTTCATTTGGGTAGTTGTCCACCGCCTTCTGAAACTCCATTACTGCCTTTTGATAGTCCTTCTGAGAATAATATGTCTCTCCAACCCAGTACTGGGCATTGTCTGCCAGCGAATGTTTGGGGTAATATTGGATAAATTTATTGAACTGTTCCGCTGATTCGGATAATCTGCCTGCCATAAACAGATTCTGCGCCTCATTGTAGAGCGCTTCCGGATCAGGCGCATATGAAGGTTTCTTAGTGGAAGACTTCTTTTCAGCATCCTCTCTTGCAGCGGTTTCTTTTTTTATACCTTCTGCCTCGAGTTTTACAACCTTTAACTCTTCGGGCGGCGCAACAGGAACGGCCATGGCCCTAATCTCATCAATATTTTTCTTGTTAGCCGCAGTCTGTTCCTGAAGCAGGAAAAATTTATTGTTTAATTCTTCCATTCCTGCGCTTGTTTTGGACTGCGCCTTTTCTAATTCAGACAAATGGGATTTGATATCTTTTAAGGTTTGCTCCTGTTGCAGATTTGCGCATCCGACAATAAATATGCCTGTAAATAGAGCAAATAAGGTTAATTGCTGTTTCATTATTGCCTCTTAGGAGCGTTACTAATCAAAACTTAATCCCCTTTGTGCAGTTTGTCAAGGAGAATTTACAATTAAAGGCATGCGCACTGTAATCCCAAAGTGATAATGTCCTATTCTGCCAAAGTAGAAATGTCCACTGATTAAAGCCTTCAGGGGCAGGCTCTAATTCAGAGATGCTAAACTGTCCTTATTTTAAGGAGGGCAGAATGGCAGGAAAGGACATACTC
>JAUYHF010000066.1 GCA_030690165.1 Deltaproteobacteria bacterium
GAGTATGTCCTTTCCTGCCATTCTGCCCTCCTTAAAATAAGGACAGTTTAGCATCTCTGAATTAGAGCCTGCCCCTGAAGGCTTTAATCAGTGGACATTTCTACTTTGGCAGAATAGGACATTATCACTTTGGGATTACAGCTCAAAAATATTGCCTGTCAACCACAAATACAAATTGCACCTTAATTACACATTTAGAACTATATTTCACCTGATTTATTTGATGACTTTTTCTGATTTCTCTGATATAAATTTTTATATGCTTTAGGCTTTGGATTAGCTTTGAGATGGTTTTAATTATGACTTATTTTCTAAGCGTACTGGGTTTGGTGCTTGTAATTGAGGGATTGCCATATTTTGCATTTCCTGCAAAGATAAAAGAGTGGGCTATCTCCCTGCAAGAGTTGCCGGAGAGGACACTCCGCATTATGGGGTTTGTCTCCATAATAGCAGGTTTGCTTCTGGTCTATTTGGGCAGAAGGGTGTTTTGAAAAAGGGGTTAAAGGTGCGGTGGTTTATTGCTTGCTGTTTACTGCTTTTTTTATTTTCCTGCGCCAGAGATACCTCTACTCCCTTCTCACAAGGTAAAGAAAAGATTAGGATTGCGATATTGAAAGGCGCAAGAGACCTGAAAATAGGCGGGGTTGGGATAACAGCAGCCGGAACTGAATTTAATAAAGAAAATACAGCGCTGGTTGTGTTGGAAGAGGAAGACATCTTAACTATAAACGGCAAAAAGATACCGGATTCGTCGGTAATATTCTCTTCAGAAAACGGGATACTCTATTTGAACGGCCGGCCGTTCAGAGGGAAAATAGAAGTAATAAAAGACCAGCGAGGACTTCTGGTTGTAAATGAATTGCCGTTAGAGTTTTATATAACCGGTCTTATCAACCACGAGATATCTTCAAAATGGCCGATAGAGGCTGTAAAAACGCAGGCTGTTATTGCGCGGACTTATGCTCTATATCAGAAGAAGAAAAAAGGCGCAGTAACCTATCATATGGAATCAACCGTTATAGATCAGGTCTATTCAGGGAGCATTGCCGAGGATGACCGCTCCATTCATGCTGTTAAGGAGACTATTGGCGAGGTATTGACCTATAATGGAGAATTAGCGCTGACTGTCTATCATTCAAACGGCGGCGGCGCAACAGAGGATTCTAAAAATGTCTGGGGCAAGGACTATCCATATCTGCGGCAGGTAAAAAGCCCGTTTGATAAGGATTCCCCTAATTTTTCATGGATGCTGAATATAAGCATGGGGTCCGTTGAAACAGCATTAAAGGGCGCAGGTTATCAGGCAGCAGATGTCAAAGATATAATACCTTTATCCAGGACAAACAGCGGCAGGATAACAAGATTAAGGATACTTCATGGCAAAGGAGAATTAGAGATAAGCGGCGAGGACTTAAGAAAGGCTATCGGCTATGACAAGCTCAAAAGCGCCATGTTTACCGCTGAAAAGACAGACGGGTTGTTTGTGTTTAACGGGAAAGGCTCGGGCCACGGCGTGGGGTTATCACAGTGGGGCGCAAAAGGCATGGCGGAAGAGGGATACAGCTATACTGAAATACTTAAGCATTTCTATCCCGGCACAAGCCTTGAGCGAATATATTGATGAGGCTTGCGGAGTTTGACTATTACCTTCCAAAGGGGCTTATTGCCCAGTTTCCCTGCGAGAGACGGGATAAATCCAGACTGATGATTCTGAGTAGAAAGGATAGAACCATTGAACATAAAAACTTTTCTGACTTAACAGCATATCTTATGCCCGGCGATATTTTAATATTAAACAATACCAAGGTTATACCTGCAAGGCTCTTTGGGAAGAAAACAACAGGCGGCGCTGTAGAAGTTCTCTTAATACAGAAATCAGAAATTTCGCAGCCGAAGCCAAATGGCGCCCCCCGCACTGCGCACCCTATATCCGTATCTGGGATAGAGGCATTCGGTGCAATATCCCAAACATGGAGTTGTCTTATAAGCCCAACCAGAGGGATTAAAAAAGGTTCCGTAATTGTCTTTGAACATGGACTAAAGGCTGCAATTATAGAAAAAGGAGTTGATGGAAATTGGGTTATTGAACTTTATGCGGACATTGAAATAGATAAGGCAATTGAGATGACCGGGAAGATGCCTCTCCCACCGTATATTAAAAGGGAGAAGGGACAGGATAAAATCTCTGAATTCGACAAGGAGAGGTATCAGACTGTATTTGCAAAAGAAAAAGGCGCCATCGCAGCGCCGACAGCAGGGCTGCATTTTACCGATGAACTTTTAAAAAAGATTAAATATCTCGGAGTGGAGATTTTTTATATAACCCTCCATACAGGACTTGGCACATTTAAGTCTGTAAAGACCGAGGATATAACAGAACACAAAATGGAATCCGAACATTATAATATTGACCGTGCCGTATTTGAGGCTATAAAAAAGGCAAAAATGGAAAACCGGCGGGTCATTACGGTTGGATCAACTGTAACAAGGGCATTGGAGGCAATGGTCAATCCCCCCATCCCCCCTTTAGCAAAGGGGGGCGAGGGGGGATTTGGATGGGAAAGACCAATCTTAAGCGGCGCAACAGATCTATTTATCTATCCAGGGTATAAATTTAATACAGCGGATGCCATCATCACAAATTTTCACCTTCCAAAATCAACCCTTATTATGTTAACGGCGGCATTTGCAGGAAGGGGATTTATTATGAGGGCGTATGAAGAGGCCATAAGGCTTAGGTATAGATTTTTCAGTTATGGCGATGCAATGATAATATTGTAGTATGAAAAATAATGTATTGAAAAATTATTTTTATTTGTTTAAGCTGTTTGGTAGTTTGGGCAAACGATTGAAAACAAGGAGGCATGATATGAGATTAAGGTTTTTGAATGTTTTAACGGCCGCGGTTTTGATGTGTATATTTTCAAGCCATGCAAATGCCCAGACAAAGGATGTATTCAAGACCAAACTTGACAACGGCATGACAGTCATCCTTGAAGAAGGTCATTCTGCCAGAGTTGTGGCGTTTCAGATGTTTGTCCGGACGGGCAGCGCAGATGAGAATGACAAAGAGGCCGGCATTGCCCATGTATTTGAGCATATGCTTTTTAAAGGAACTGAAAAGAGAAAGGTTGGGCAGATTGCAGGCGAGGTTGAGGCAGCGGGCGGATATATAAATGCCTATACATCTTATGACAACACAGTATATCACCTTGCCGTGGCAAGCAGATATTTTGATACAGGGCTTGATATAATATCGGATGCAATACAGCGCTCATCCTTTGACCCGGATGAGCTTAAAAAAGAGCTTGAGGTTGTGCTTGAAGAAATCAGGATGGGAGAGGATAATCCCGGCAGGAAGCTTTACAAAAATATCTTTTCCACCGCATACACAACCCATCCGTATAAAAGACCTGTCATAGGGTTTACTGATACGGTAAAAACATTTTCACGGGAACAGATTCTGGATTTCTTCAAAAAGTGGTATATCCCAAACAATATGGTTCTGGTAGTAGTTGGAGACTTTGATAAAAACAAGGCGCTGGATGCCATAAAAAACAGTTTCAAGGGATTTAAACCGGACACTGAACCGCATAAACCAAGACCAGCCGAGCCTTCTCAGAAAGAACTCAAAACAAATATAGCAGCGGATGAAATAAAAGAAACCCACCTCGGCATGGCATTTCACATACCTGAGATGAGCCATCCTGACACATATGTAATAGATGTGCTGGCAAATATCCTTGGCCAGGGGGAAAGCTCAAGGCTCTATCAGGGTATTAAAGAAAAAAAACAGCTTGTCCACACTATCTCAACATATGCCATGACGCCAAAAGAGCCTGGTGTGTTTTTTGTGAATGCAACCCTTGAGGCAAAGAATGCAAAAAGAACAATCGAAGAGGTTTTGAAGGAGATTTACAGTATAAAGCATAACGGGGTTTCGGTTACCGAACTGAATAAGGCAAAGCTGAATCTTGAAAGCGACTTTGTATATGAGCGCGAGACCATGGAAGGAAGGGCAGGACAACTCGGACACTTTGAGGTTACGGCAGGAGACATAGCCTATGAAAAACAATATCTTGAAGGCATATCAAAGGTCACATCTGAGGATATAAAGCGCATAACAAGACAGTATCTGAAAGAAGACAATATGACTGCGGCGCTTATACTCCCGAAACCTGATAAGGATATTATCAGCAAGGGAGATATCGTTTTGGCAGCAGGGGCGGCAGGGGTTTCATCAGGCATTGTATCAGGGCAGGAAGAAACCAGAAAGACAAATAATCTAAAAAGGGTTGAAGAACCGGTAAAGATAAAGCTCAAAAATGGGATAAGCCTTATTCTAAAGGAAGACCACTCCAGTCCTACGGTTAGTGTATATACAACATTTCCAGGCGGGTTAAGATATGAGGATGAAAAGACAAACGGCCTTGGAAATTTTGCGGCAGCCATGCTTACCAAAGGCACAGAAAAAAGAACAATGTTTGAACTGGCAAAAGAGATAGAAGGCATGGCAGGGAGTGTAAACGGTTTTTCAGGCAAGAATTCCATTGGTGTTTCAGGAAAATTTTTAAGCAGATATTTTGATAACGGCATTGAGATTATTGCAGATTGCCTTCTGAATCCAACATTCCCTCAGGGAGAGTTGGAAAAAACAAAAAAAGAAATACTTGCGGACATAAAGAGGCAGGAGGATTATCTGCCCGGTTATACATTTAAACTCTTTTATAAAACGCTTTACGAAAGACATCCATACAGGATGCCTGTAATTGGAACCGAAAAGACTGTATCAGGCTTTAAGAGAAAAGACCTTATAGAGCATTATAAACGGCTCATAGTGCCGCAGAATATGGTTATCTCTATTGCGGGAGACATAAATAAGGATGAGGTTGCAGCAAAGATTGAAGAACTATTCGGCAGTTTTAACAGAAAGGCCAAGCCATTGGCAGATCTGCCCATAGACGGCAGGCAAACCCATATCAAAAAAACCGGCGAGGTAAAAGAAAAACAGCAAACCCACATTGCGCTGGGGTTTCTTGGCGCGACCATTACCAGCGAGGCAAGATTTCCTCTTACTGTGCTCACAGAAATACTCTCCAGCCAGGGTGGAAGATTATTTATCGAGCTTCGGGATAAAGAAAGCCTTGCCTACGCCTTAAGCGTATTTTCAAGAGAAGGCGTCGAACCTGGAGCATTTGCTGTATATATTGGCGCAGCGCCTGAAAAGAAAGATAAGGCTATACAAGGCATATTAAGGGAATTAAAAAAGGTCATTACGGAAAAGGTCAGCGATGAAGAATTAAAGAGGGCAAAAAGCGCGCTCATAGGTGGGTATGAAATGGGGCTTCAGGCAAACATGGCACAGGCAACAGACATGGCAACCAATGAACTTTACGGCCTTGGCTTTGACGAATACAAGAGATACCCTGGAAAGATAGAGGCGGTTACAACAGACGACATACTAAAGACAGCGCAGCGGTATATAAACCTGGATGCTTATACATTGAGTGTAGTTGGGCCGAAGTAAGGGATATATAATTTATAAACCCTAAATTTTCCCAAGAAGGAGGATAATAATATGGGCAAAAATATTACACAGAAGATATTAGAGAACCATCTTACATCAGGCGAAATGGCCACTGACAATGAGATAGCCATAAAGATTGACCAAACCCTGACTCAGGATGCAACAGGCACAATGGCCTATCTGCAGTTTGAGGCAATGGGCGTGCCGAGGGTCAAGACAAAGCTATCTGTGAGTTATGTTGACCACAATACGCTCCAGTACGGCGGTTTTGAAAATGCGGATGACCACAGGTTTTTACAAACCATTGCCGCTAAGCACGGCATCCAATTTTCAAGGCCCGGCAACGGTATATGCCATCAGGTTCATCTGGAGAGATTTGGCGCGCCGGGGCAGACTATGCTTGGTTCGGACAGTCATACGCCGACATGCGGCGGCCTTGGCATGATGGCAATTGGGGCAGGAGGTCTTGATGTGGCAGTTGCCATGGGCGGCGGGCCTTTTAACCTTATATACCCAAAGGTTGTACTGGTAAACCTCAAGGGTAAACTTAAACCGTGGGTTTCTGCAAAAGATATAATTCTTGAAGTCTTGAGAAAGATGACTGTAAAGGGCGGTGTTGGAAAAATTATTGAATACGGCGGCGAAGGTGTCCAGAGCCTTTCCGTTCCCGAAAGGGCTACTATTACCAATATGGGCGCAGAGCTTGGCGCAACAACATCCATATTCCCCAGCGATGGGATAACAAAGGAATTTTTAAAGGCGCAGAACAGGGAAAGAGACTGGCAAGAGCTTGCTGCTGACACGGATGCAAAATACGATGAAACAATTGAAATAAACCTAAGCAAGCTCGAACCAATGATTGCAAAGCCGCACAGCCCTGATGCGGTCTGCAAGATATCTGAAGTTGAGGGTATGAAGGTTGATCAGGTCTGCATCGGAAGCTGCACAAATTCATCATTCAGGGATTTGATGATTGTCGCTGACATATTTAAAAAGGGGAAATTCAAAGTTAATCCGAATATAAGCATGACCATATCCCCAGGCTCAAAACAGGTTCTGGAGATGATAACCCTTAATAAAGGGCTTGCAAGCCTTATTGGGGCAGGCGCAAGGATACTTGAGGCAGCATGCGGACCGTGCATAGGCAACGGTCAGTCGCCTCCGTCAAAGGGTGTATCTTTAAGGACATTTAACAGAAACTTTGAAGGCAGGAGCGGCACAAAAGACGCACAGGTCTATCTTTGCAGCCCTGAGGCCGCAGCAGCCGCAGCTATCTACGGTGTGATAACAGACCCAAGGAAATTAGGCAAATATCCAAAGATAAAAATGCCGAAGGAATTCATGGTTGATGATTCAATGGTCATCCCGCCTGCAAAAGACCCGTCAAAGATAGAGATATTGAGAGGGCCGAATATAAAGCCATTGCCAGTGGCAATAAAAGTTCAGGGCGGCGTAAGCGGCAATACTTTAATAAAACTCGGCGACAATATTACAACAGACCACATCACGCCAGCAGGCACATGGCTTAAATACAGGAGCAATGTGCCGAAATATTCAGAATCCGTTTTTTCAGCCATTGACGCCCAGTTCCACGAAAAGGCAAAGGCTGCAAACGGCGGATTTGTTATTGCGGGCGAGAACTATGGACAAGGCTCTTCAAGGGAGCATGCCGCGCTATGCCCGATGTATCTCGGCATAAAGGGGATTATTGCAAAGAGCTTTGCCAGAATACACAAGGATAATCTTGTAAACTTCGGCATCCTGCCTCTATCATTCACAAATCTGGCTGATTATGATGCAATAGACCAGGGCGATAAGCTGGAAATAAACGACCTGATAAACCAACTAAAGGCCGGGGATTCATTGACAATAAAGAATGTTGCAAAGAATAAAGAGATAAAGGTAAAACACGGCTTCAGCCCACGACAAGTTGACATTATACTTGCAGGCGGACTGCTGAACTTTACAAAAGGGGCGGTGTAAATTGCAGGGGCAATCCCCCTGTGCTTGCCCTGTTCAAGTTTTGGAGTAAAATTAAAAGTCCTCGTCATAATTCATGGCGAGGGCTTTTTTGTTAAGTTCACTTCCTTGCCCTTATTCTCACGGCGAGAAGCGCATGGAGAATAACTTGTTAGGTTGCAGGACACAGGTAATAACCGACATACTAAAACAGGCTGAACATGGACTTCTTGACTGTTGCAAGGAATGCCCGTGGTCTCCTATAGATGAGCCATCTGTTGGTTTTGGTGTGAGTTGTACTGTTCATGGAATGAATTGGAATATTGAGAACAAAGCAAATTCAATGATTATGGTCCAGGACCCTGGGGATACAACACCACATCGAACTGGCAGGTTGTGTGCAGTGCATAATGCTGAAAATCCTACAGATAAAACGGCACAGCAAAATTTACAGTTATGGAAAGCGGCAGTGTCTCTAAATTGGGATGCACCGGAAGACGATGAGTATTTGAAAAAGCATTACTGGACAAACACAATAATGCATGGCGCATCGGCTGAGACCGGGTTAAGAGAAAGAAGCAAATTTGAGACAGCAAGGGAATGCTGTTCTGACGTATTGGCATTACAGATATTGGCGTTAAAGCCAAAAGTCTTAATAGCCAGTGGTACTGTGGCTGTTAATAATCTGCACGATATTGGTGTTATTGCAAGAAATTGGGCGTCAATAAGGCATGAATTCAATGCAGGTGCATATTGTGAAGAAGTCAATTCATGGAGAGGGCTGCCGTTATTCAAGGTATTTTGCACATACCACACATCAGCTGGAGTAGTTAATCGAACTCTATCCCGTAAGTATGATTCTGTAAAAACTGAAAAACTTATTGCTGAAAAATCCAAAATGCTAAATTCAACAGAATCAATAATTGGTTTTCTTTCAAGCTATGGAAAACCTGCCAGTAACGCGACAGATAGAGGCATGAGGTTCCTGCTAAACCATTGGTTAGATATTGGTTTGGAAATCAGAGAGCAATCAAAAAATACAACCTAACAATCGCGCCAACTTGGACTGCCAAATCCACTTCGCCCCTTGGGGGAGAGAGGGACATCTCCAGTATTCTCAGATAGTTCATGTGTGTAGTCTGAAACAAAATATTAGCATTGTGATTTTTGCATATCAAAAATGTACTGATATCTTATAGAGTACGAATTAAATTTAAAAAGAGGTTTGCAGCAAGATTGCAAAAACCTATCTTTTTATTGTTTTAAGCAATTCCTTAAAATTAGCATAAACATCGCGTCTGTGTCCGATAAAATGGATTTCTATGAGGCCTTCATCCTCGATTATCAGATAAATAACACGATATGTGCCAATGGCAAGGGAACGAAAGTCGGAAAGCTCGTCAACAAGCTCCTTTCCGGCAAACGGATTGTGTAGAAGTTCTTCAATGCCGCTTTTCAGGCCGGGTTTTATTGCAGGAGGAAGCTTTCTAATCGCATTCTTAGCTTCGAGCAGATACCTGAATCTGAATCTTTTCATTCACCCCAAACCTCTTCGTGGGTATAAAACCTTCCTGCCTTTTGCTGTTTTTTTGCGCGCTCCAGAGCCTTCATGGTCTCTTTATCACTTAAGATATCTATTGTCTCCATCAGCCCTTCAAACCGCTCAATGTTTATCAAAATTCCCACAGGAATGCCGTTTTTTGTTATAGCAATGGTCTCGTCCATTTCTTCTACTTTTCTCATAATATCAAGAAAATCTCTTTTTGCCTGTGTAATAGGAATTACCTCCTGAACCTCTCTCATACGCACCTCCAAATTTTTATGACCATTTTAATTTCAAAACTGCAAGAAGTCAATTTCTTTTTACAAACCTTGTCCTTTTTTATGGATAAGAACATCTTCTGGGCCAAACCAGTTTCTTAATATCATCTACTGTTCCAATAGAGACAGCTTTAGATATTTTTTTACCATCTTTGCTATCCTGTCTATATCACAAAACGGCAACTCTCCAAGGACAGGGATACTGGTAAGCCTTTTTATCTCTGTTTGATTTGAAAAAAGGGTTTCATCAATAGCTAATGAAGGATAATTAAGTATGATGCCCTTAACCTCAATGCCGGCAGATTGGGCATATCTGACTGTCAGTTTACAGCCGGCAGTCAACCCCCACACTTTGACCGCAGGGCATTATATCCTGCGGCAAGCCCCCACACCAAAATCTTTGGTGTGGGGGTAAACAAAAGCCCTCTTCAAAATAGTGGAGAGGGCTTTTTTGTTCTCAGGGAACAGCTATTTATAAAGGACTCTTTCTATAAAATATTTCATACGAAATAGGTTCTTTGCTTTCATAACCAATTCGTTTCCGACGCGACTCTGCCAACAAATGATAGCGAATGACAACCTCTATTACCTTCGGCACATTCCTTCCATTGGTGGAAAATGCTATCGTATAGGTACGAGGCTTAAGATATGGCAGTCGAGTATCCCAAAGCTCTATGATAAAAGGACGCCACAGGATAGCTCGTTTCAAGGTGTAGTGCTGTTCCTTTATAATCTTGCCGTTTATATCCATGAGCCTCAGGTCTACGGTGAGATGGCGGTCCGGGGTACCTGTAGGCAGATAGTGAGCCGCACCGATATTGGCAAGGGTAAGGGTATATTTCCGTTTGCCGGGCGCAGCAGCCTGTTCCTGCAGTTTGACCTGAAGTCCGTTTTTGACCGTATCCGGATCATGCCCTCCACGCCAGAGATGTCGGCGTATGATGCGAACCTTTCCACCGGCAACGATAGAACGTTGTAGTTCAGGCATGTGGCATTGAACGCATTTCATCTCTATCTCCCCCGTGGACTTTATCTCTGCAACGGTCCCGCACGGCGGCATGCGGAAGAAAGTATCCCACCGTTTGCCGCTTACCACATGACATCGCACACACACTTGATTCGGGTCGGTCATTCTGACAACGGCATGGGGTGAAGAGGTGCTGCCGTACGGGCCAAGAATACGACCCTCCCTCAGATGGCAGACATTGCAGGTGACGCCTTCACTTTGAAGTGTTGGATCAAAATTGGCATTCAGTTTCAGTATCGGATTCAACTTCTCCTTATCGTGGAAGCCAAGGACAAGTTCTTCCTGCTGATTCTCGAGCGGGATGTGGCAGTTTTTACATATCTGTTGAGAACCCTCAAAACGGAAATCAGCCTGAAAATATGGGTCTGTCCATGCCCTGCTGTGCATAGTGGTGGCCCATTCGTCATAAATCTCCTGGTGGCAACCTCTACAGGCCTTTGCACTCAGGTCTTTCATCAGTGCATGCACAGGAATCGGCCGCTCAAATGCCTCTGATACCACAAAGATGTTCATGGGACGAATGAACCGCCAGAAGAGAAATAACCCTGCTGAAATTATAAGAAGCGCTATGATAATCCTTCTCTTCATGCGATATATTTTATAAAGGAGAAAGAACGGCTCTTGAAGGTTTAAAGCGCCTTGTGCATCTATTCTTCCAAAAATGATAGTTTCAAGTATTTCTTCACCATCTTAGAAGCCCTATCCTCATCACAAAAAGGAAGTTCGCCGGCTACCGGAACATTGGTAAGTCTTTTTATCTCGGTCTGATTCAGAGATGAGACCTCCTCCATGGTAAACGCCGGATAATTGAGAATAATTCCAGCAACCAGGATGCCGACAGATTGTGCATACCTAACCGTGAGCAGCGTATGGTTTATTGCCCCGAGCCTTGATGCGGCAATGATTATAAGCGGCAGGTTGAGCAGTTTTATAAGGTCTGCAATAGTCTTATTCTCATTTATGGGCGCAAGCAATCCCCCAGCGCCTTCAACAAACATCATGCTGTGCCTTGATGCAAGTCTATCATAACATTCTTTTATCCTGTTTAAGTCTATATTTTTACCTTCAAGCCTCGATGCAATGCTTGGGGCAAGATGGGCCTTGAAGCGATATGGGTTTATTAAATCCATATCATCGTCAACACCCGACATCTTTTTAAGGAAAAGGGCATCCTGAGGCTCAAGCCCCCCGTTTTTTTCAGGGCATCCTGTTTCAACAGGCTTCATCACGCCGACATTAAAACTTTTTTCCCTTAGCGCCGATACGATGCCGGCGGTAACAAAAGTTTTACCCACGCCTGTATCAGTGCCTGTGATAAAAAAACCTTTGGCTACCATAGTCAGGATAGTAGCAGAATAGAAAAATTCAGTCAAATTGACGAAATAACATTTTGCTAATTTTTTCTTTAAATAATAACCTCTTGAAATTTTGCTACCTGTCCTTTTGGGCAGGCAGTAAACCTTGCAGGATTAAGTAATAATAGAAAAATTCATGATATTAGTAGAATCCCATACGTTGCCTTGCGGCAAAAATATCTGTTGTCAACAAATAGAAATGTCCGCTTTTAGAGCAAATGAATTGTCCACTTTTTGATTGAAGGGTGTTTTTTACCCATGTGTAGCTCCTTTTTCCACCATCTTTTTTAAAAACCCCAGATTTCGCCGGTCATTCTTCATATCCTTATCCTTTGGCGTTTCTATAATCTTTGGAATATCTGCAAATCTTTTGTCATTCATAAGAAGGCGAAAGGGCAGTTGCCCAAGCATACCTTTGCCGATATGCTCATGCCTGTCAACGCGGCTGCCAAGCCCCTTTTTGCAGTCATTCACATGAAAACATACCAGCCGGTCAATGCCGACAATCCTGTCAAATTCTTTCATCATAGTATCATAACCTTCAGCAGTAGAAATATCATACCCTGCTGCAAAGATATGGCAGGTGTCAAGGCATACCTTGATTCTCTCTTTATTCTTAACGCCATCTATAATGCGGGATAGATGCTCAAACCGATAACCGATACTCGTCCCCTGCCCTGCTGTTGTCTCCATGGCTATATCAACCGGCCAGCCATTTGTTTTTATAAAAATAAGATTGAAAGAGTTGGTAATATTCTTTATCCCTTCATCTTCACCTATGCCGAGGTGTGATCCGGGATGCATGACAATATAAGGGATGCAAAGGATTCTGCAATGTTCCATTTCATTGATGAGCGCATTGATGGATTTGGTGCGAAGTGCGGGGCTGCCTGATGCCAGATTTATAAGGTATGAATCGTGGGCAAGTATTTTGGATATATTGCTCTTTTTTCTCAGAGAGAAAAAGCGGTCTATCTCCTCTTCTTCAAAGACTTTGCCCCTCCACTGGGTTGCGTTTTTTGTGAATAGCTGGATTGCTGTGCAGGAAAGTTGATTTCCTCTTTCAATGGCCTTGTCCACTCCGCCTGCAATGGACATATGCGCGCCGAGGAGTATCATTTCTTCAAAAGCTCAGACACCTTTACAATCCTATAGCCCCTCTGCTCAAGGCCGTCTATAATTTCCGGTAGTTTGGCAGATACATGGCTCTCTTTTCTATCGGTGCCGAGGTGCATCAATACAATGCCGCCCTTAACCTCATGGCCGTCTTTATCAAAATTAAGAATCCTGTCCTTTATCTCATCTGCCGAATGGTAAAACTCGGATTCTTCATTTGAAACCCAATCAAGGCTGTCAAGCGACTGCTTTATCTTGCGGTCTACTGTCCAACCCACATGCGTAAAGCCAGCCTCATACGCCCACTGCCGTATCTCGGCATTTTGCTCGCCGTAAGGCGCGCGCCATAATGGAGCCATATCCTTGCCTGTCAATTCCTTAAAGATTCCGGCGGTTTCTTTTAACTCTACTGTTATGAATTCCTTGTTAACACCAGGAAGAGTTTGCTGTTTAAAATTTTTCTCAAAGGTTGTAAGGTGTGGATGGGTAAGTGAATGATTGCCTATCTCATGTCCATCTTCAACCATCTTAAAGACAATATCAGGGTATCTTTTTATAAAATCCCCTGTCAGGAATATTGTCGTCTTTATATTTTTTCCCCGCAGTATATTCAAAATCTCATCCGCATCCGTTGCCTCGCTGCCACCGTCAAATGTTACGGATAATTCATTTTTCAGCAAGTTGCCTCTTGTTATATCAGGCGCGGCAAATTTCGGTTTTAAAACAGGCGACAATTTAGATTTGGCCTTGATTCTGTTTTTTAGAATAGCATCACTATCAGACGCCTGAAGCTCCGTAATTTGGATTTCATGGCCGCCTTTCTCTGTCAGTAGAGCTTTATGAATTGAAGGAGGACTGTGCTTGTCAACAGATAGGACTGTGTAGGTATGTATAGCCGAAAGCGCAAGGATAGGCAATATTACAGGAACAAACCCATTTATTAGACCTTGTAGCGGGACCCTTCCCATATTTTTCTATAGTATTCCTATCCAGGAAATGCCTGGGGTTTAAAACACCTATAAAATATCACTCAAATATTATTTCCTTTACATTTTTTGCCGTAATCTTGTATGTTCCAAATGTAGTTGTTCCATAAAATCTCGATTCATCATCAAATGTAACCGCAACGACATCTCCATTACGGAGGGTTATCTGGGTATCTTTCTTGCCGCTGCCGGACTCGCCGATAAATACTACCTTCTTTACCTTTTCAAATGGAATGCTGACAGAGCCCTTGCCCCTGAACCCCACAAAAAACAACTGACCTTCCCAGCTAACAAACCTGCATTTTGTAGATATCCCCTGGTCATCTATGACCGTTGCAGAAAAATCAATCTCTGGTTTCGGGATTTCACTCTCAGGGGTCTTGCCCATGCCGGCAAAGACAACCCATCCGGCTATCAGCAGCAAAACAATCAGCAACCTCTTCATCTTACACCTCCTATGTCTAACTGCAGCCTGCAAACCTAAAGTTTTGTACAGTATTTCAATGGTGGGCGGTACTGGATTTGAACCAGTGACTTCCACCGTGTGAAGGTGACACTCTGCCGCTGAGTTAACCGCCCATATATAAAGTTACAAGGTGCAAGTTTAAGCTTTTAAAATGGTATAGAAAGAATATCGGTAAGTCAAGAAAAAGGTGCTTAAACTTGGATCTTGCATCTTCATCTTTTGCTAATCGGCGCATATTTTTGACTGCGTAGTCCTATATACTTCTGGTCAGGTCTGTAAATCTTGTTTGTCTTTAGCTGTTCAAGCCAGTGACTAAGCCAGCCTGCAACCCTGCCCATTGCAAATATGGGCGTGAAAAGATCTGTCGGCATACCTATCTCCTGAAGCACTATGCCTGAATAAAAGTCAACATTAGGATAAAGTTTTTTAGCGGCAAGTTTTTCATTCACTACTTTTTCAACCTCTTCTGCTATTTCCAATATCTTTCCACTGCCGTGGTTATTCTTAAAAAGTTTGTGAGCGTATGCCTGTAAAAATGTCGCCCTCGGGTCTTTTGTCTTATAGACCCTGTGCCCTACGCCCATTATCTTCTCGTGTCTTTCAATCATCTTTTCTATATACGGCCTTGCATTTTCCTTTGCGTCTATCTCCTTAAGCATGCGCACCACCTCTTCATTGGCCCCGCCGTGCAGAGGCCCGCTGAGTGTCCCGATAGCTGACGACACAACCGTATACGGGTCTGCAAGTGTTGATCCCACAACCCTTGCGCTGAATGTTGAGGCATTCATGGTATGGTCTGCATGAAGTATGAGCATTGCATCAATGATTTTTTCTGTAAAGGCATCCGGCGCCTTCTCAAAGAGCATGTAGTAAAAATTTGCGGCAAATGAAAGGTCATTATTCGGCTGAATCGGCGCATCTCCGTGCCTCAGTCTTTCGCAGGCAGCAACTATAGTGGGCATCTTTGCAATCAGCCTTACAACAGACCAGTAACGGGTATCCTCGTTCATTACATCCCTTGCAGGATAATACATGCCCATGGCAGCCACTACAGATTGGAGATATTCCATCGGGTGACCGTTTTCCGGCAGAAACTCTATCATCCTGAGAATCTTGACCTTTAAGCGGGTGTGATAGGTTATATCAGCCTTGAATTTTTTGTATTCAGATTTCGTAGGCAGTTTGCCAAAAAGCAGAAGATAAGCCACTTCAAGGAATGTGCTGTTTTCTGCAAGGACTTCAACCGGTATGCCACGGTATTCAAGTATCCCCTTTTCGCCGTCAACATAGCTTATTGCAGATTCTGCGGCAGGGATGCCTGCAAGGCCCGGAATAACCCCCATCTGTTTTTCTTCCATAGTTTTCTCTCCTTTCAAGTCTGAGTATGACCTGTCTGCCACGCGATATTTGTAAACCCCGTTAGAGATTTATCCTCTAACGGAGTAAATATACGCCTTAAAAATCTTTCATGTCAAGGGTTATATAGGCTGGTGTACAATTCCTCTGGCCATTGACCAGCTTGTTTTAGTATGGTATTTAAACGATATAAGCGCAATAACAGAAACTTTAGACTGCGGGTTTGAATTTGTGCTATTAGAGGTAATATGGATTATTCTATTGCCCCCGGATGGAAATGGGTTAGCGATAAAGAGGCTGTCGGATTATGCGAAAGGCTTAACATGTTGCCGCAACACAGGCTGCTCCTCTTGTCAGACGGCTCATTAACAAGGTTTTTAGAGGCGCTGAGCGGGTCTCCTGTTGATGTGGAAATAAAAAACTATGAGACCCGCAGACTAAACAAAGAAGAGGCAGCATATCTGGAGGTCCTTGCCTCTCAGGACGCAATCATCAGGGATGTATGGCTTATTCAGGATAGGAAAAAACTTGTGTACGCCCGCTCTGTATTTCCTTTGGCCGGGCTTGATAAAGATTTCCTGAATAAGATAGCCACCAGTATAGAGCCGCTTGGTAGGAGTTTAACAGAACAGGGGCTTTTGACATTTAAAGACAAACTTGCAATATGCGCTGTGCATTGCAGCGATATAAACAATCTCCTGAATCTTGCGCCTCGTGCCATTCTCTGGGCAAAGCGCTACAGACTGACAGCTCAGTCAGCTTCAGGGGGAAAGTGTATCACAGCATCTATAACAGAGATTTTTTCACCTGAACTTGTAGGCAAACCATCATTGAATGCAGAAAAATGACAACGCAGATATTATCAGATAAACTTATTGCTATAAGCGATCTTGTGAGGCTTCCAAGACAATACGGAACTGTACTGGTTCTATGCCCAACCCTCTGGTCTCTATTTATAGCAACAGATGGCAGGCCGCCATTAAAGATTCTTGGAATATTCATCCTCGGCACATTTCTGATGAGAAGCGCGGGCTGCGCAATCAATGATATTGCTGACAGGAACTTTGACAGGTTTGTGGAGAGGACAAAGACAAGGCCGCTGGCTGACGGAAGGCTTAATCTTACAGAGGCAGTAATAACATTCATCGGACTTTCATCTCTGGCCTTTGTCCTTGTATTATTTCTGAACCCGCTGACAATAGCGCTTTCCGTCATAGGCATATCGCTGGCCGCCATTTACCCGTTTGTCAAAAGGGTAAGTCATCTGCCACAGGTCTTTCTCGGCATAGCCTTCGGATGGGGCGCAATAATGGCATGGGCTGCCGTAAATAATACGATCGGCCTGCCTGCAATTTTAATATTCACAGCAAACATCTTTTGGTCAACTGCCTATGACACCATCTACGCCCTCATGGACAAGGAAGACGATATAAAGATAGGCGTGAAATCCACTGCAATCCTTTTTGGCAGTTATGTTTACAAGGCATTATACCTGCTTTACGCAGCAGTTATCGTCATCCTTGCGCTTGCCGGGCTTGTCGCAAAAATGGGCGGCGCATATTTTGCCGTCCTTTTTTTGTCAGGCATTATTCTTGAATATATGGTATTTATTTTAAAAAAATCTCCAACGAGAGATACGGCCTTTAGAATTTTTGTGGCCAATGCCGGGATAGGGTTGTTGATTTTGGCAGGCATATTTGCGGATTATGTCTTGTCAAAATAAAAAAATAGATGCTCAAAGGCATAAAAAGATTTAGGCGCGGGGGATACCTTGTTTTATCAGCAGGAATATGCCTTTTAATTTTAAATTTGTGTATAGATGGAATAGAGGATAATGGTCGTTGTCCCTGATTTCTAATTTTTTACGATGAAGCAGTTAGAAAATAAAAAAGCGGTGGCGTCAATATACAGCCGTATCAGGGAGATTCTTGAGACTGCAAGAAGCAGTGCATATCGTGCCGTCAATTTTGCGATGGTTCAGGCATATTGGCATATAGGCAGAGAAATCGTAGAGGAAGAGCAGCGCGGCAAGCAAAGAGCCGAATATGGCGCAGCCCTCATTGAAGGACTTTCTAAAAGACTTACTGCTGAATACGGTCAAGGATTTAATAAAACAAATCTTTGGTATATGAAGCAATTTTACCTTGCTTTCCAGAATCTCCACGCACTGCGTGGAGAATTGTCATGGACACACTACCGACTGTTATTAAAAGTAGAGAAGGACGAAACTCGGCAGTTTTATCTAAGCGAATGTGTGCAGAGCAACTGGAGCACCCGCCAGCTTGAGCGCCAGATAAATTCTTTCTATTATGAGCGTCTCCTTTCAAGCAGGGACAAGAAGACAGTTAAAAAAGAAATCCAGAAACTTGAACCATCCTTAAAGCCTGAAGATATTATTAAAGACCCCTATGTCCTCGAATTTCTAAATGTAAAAGATAATATCCGTTTTCTGGAGAAAGACCTTGAGAGTGCATTAATCGGGAAATTGAAGGAATTTCTGATTGAACTCGGCAAAGGGTTTTCATTTGTCGGCAGACAGCAACTAATTTCTGCAGAAGGAGACAATTTCTACATAGACCTTGTGTTCTACAATTATCTTCTGAAATGCTTTGTGCCTATTGATTTAAAGATAGGACGGCTGACACATCACGACATAGGGCAGATGGATTTCTATATTGAACGAGAACAAGCGGCTTTTTGCTTCAAAGTACAAGTTATACCTGCCAACCGAAAAAGAATTGAAAGATGAATTGGAGCGGGGGGATACTTTGCCTGCCTGTCAGGCAGACAGGCTTTATCAGAAGGAGTATGGGTTAATTCAACCAGAAGATTATTTATGAGTAGAGATGTGGTAAAAAGGGGGATAATAATATGGAACTTATACCGCTTGATCCGATTGCTCAAAGAATATTACTGATAAGAGGTCATAGGGTTATGCTTGATAGTGACCTTGCCGAGATCTATGAAGTGCCCGCAAAAAGATTAAATGAACAAGTCAGACGAAATATAAAGAGATTCCCTCCGGATTTTATGTTTCAACTGACTCCCGAAGAATTTACTTCTTTAAGGTCGCAAAATGCGACCTTAAAGATAGGGAGAGGACAACACAGAAAATATTTGCCTTATGCTTTTACAGAGCAAGGCGTGGCTATGCTTTCGGGAGTTCTAAACAGCGAACGCGCAATAGATGTCAATGTAGCCATCATGAGGGCATTCGTTAAATTACGTGAATTTGCGATGACACATAAAGAGTTATCTCGCAAATTGAATACAATGGAAAATAAATACGATTCACAGTTCAAAATTGTCTTTGACGCTATTCGCCAATTGATGACACCATCAGAGCCGAAAAGGAGAAAGATAGGCTTTTAGAATGAAACAGAAAGCTGGTAACTATGCCAAAGATAAACGAAGCCGCAGATATTGACTTTAAGGTGATTGAAAGACTCCAGCAACTCGGCTGGAAGCGGGGGGATACATTGCTTTATCAGCAGGAGTATACATTGAGTCTAAATTTGTGATGAGGATAACAGGATAATGGTCGCTGTGCCTAAATTTTCCCATTAATTCAAAATTCAAGGCCTGACACCATCCACCCTTGCGACCAGAAAAGGATGACATAAATAGTTAGGAGCCACTAATGGACCAGGCAACACATAATAAAATAGTCTCTTTTATCTGGGGGATCGCTGACGACGTGCTCCGCGACCTTTTCAAGCGTGGTAAATACCCCGATGTGATCCTGCCGATGTGCGTCATCCGGCGCATGGACGCAGTTCTTGAGCCGACCAAGCAGAAGGTGCTCGACACCAAAAAGATGCTCGACGCGGCAAGGATAACCGAGCAGCGCGCCGCGCTTTGCAATGCCGCGGGGCAGGCTTTTTATAACACCTCAAAGTTTACCCTGCGCGATCTTAAATCCCGCGGCAGTCAGCAGCAGCTACTTGCTGATTTTGAGGACTACCTCAACGGATTTTCACCGAACGTTCAGGACATCCTCGAAAATTTCAAGTTCAGAAACCAACTACAAACGCTTTCTAAGGCCGACGCGATCGGCACACTGATCAACAAGTTCCTTGATCCCGACATAGACCTCTCTCCTGCCGGTATCGACAATCATTCAATGGGTACGGTCTTCGAGGAACTGGTCCGCAAGTTTAACGAGGAGAACAATGAAGAAGCGGGCGAGCATTGGACCCCGAGGGATGCCGTGCGATTGATGTCTAATCTCGTGTTCCTGCCCATCGAAGCAGAAATCAAGTCTGGCACGTATCTGCTTTACGATGGAGTCTGTGGGACAGGTGGGATGCTAACAGTGGGAGAGGAGACAATAACGGCAATTGCCGCGAAGCGCAAACAACAGGTCAAGTGCCTGCTATACGGACAGGAGATCAACCCGGAGACTTACGCCGTCTGCAAGGCTGATATGCTGTTAAAGGGGGAGGGTGAAAGCGCTGACCACATTGTCGGCGGTGCGGAATGGTCTACCCTCGCCCACGACGCCTTTCCGGCCCAGGAGTTTGACTTCATGCTCTCTAATCCGCCCTACGGGAAAAGCTGGAAGAAGGATCTTGAAACGATGGGCGGCAAAGACGGGATGCGCGACCCTCGCTTCAAAGTAATGCACAATGGGGAGGAGCTTTCGCTTGTCACCCGTTCAAGTGACGGGCAGATGCTCTTCCTCGCCAACATGGCCTCGAAGATGAATGCCAAATCTGCTCTCGGCAGCCGAATCGCCGAAGTTCACAACGGCTCGTCACTTTTTACAGGAGACGCCGGTCAGGGCGAGAGCAACATCCGACGCTGGCTGATTGAGAACGATTGGCTCGAAGCGATCGTTGCCCTGCCGCTCAACCTTTTTTACAACACCGGCATCGCCACTTACATATGGGTGCTGTCCAACAAGAAGCCCGCGCACCGCAATGGAAAAGTGCAGTTAATCGACGCCACTCAGTGGTTTAAGCCGTTACGCAAAAACCTCGGCAAGAAGAACTGCGAGCTTGCGCCCGAGGATATAGACCGCATCAGCCGCACCTTTCTCGACTTCAAGGAGACGTCCGAATCGAAGATATTCCTCAACGCCGCCTTTGGCTATTGGAAGGTCACGGTCGAGCGCCCGCTGCGCCTGCACAGCCAACTCACCCTGAAGGCCATCGAGACCTTGCGTTTCACCTCCGGCGACGAAGACCTGCGCGCCCCGCTCTTTGATGAGTTCGGCGAAGATATTTTTACCAGGTTTCCCAAGGTGTCCGCTGCGCTGGAGAAACGGCTTGCGGAATGGGGCAATGACGAGGAAGAAGGTGAAGAGGACGAGGGTGGCAGCGCGAAGAAGGGACTGCCCGAGAAGAAGAAAAAGAAACTGCTCGACCCGAAGACCTGGGAACGTGACGGACGTCTGGTCGATGTAGCCACGAAACTGCGCGCCGCGCTGGGCGAATCAGTACATGAAGATCACAACCTTTTTCGCGATCGTGTGGACGCCGCGCTCAAGAAGGCGGGTATTAAACTTGCCGCCGCTGACCTGAAGCAGATCCTCAAGGCCGTGAGCTGGCGTGTGGAGACCGCACCGTGCGTCATCGCCAAGATACACAAACCCGGAAAAACCAAACCTGATCCAGTCCGCGGCCTTTACGAGGCAACGATTGACGGCAAGCCCGCCATCGTCGAATATGAGACCGACTCCGACCTACGCGACACAGAGCAAATACCGCTACTGGAAGAGGGTGGAATTACGGCCTTCATCCGCCGTGAGGTGTTGCCCTATACCCCGGATGCGTGGATCAAAGAGGATGCCACCAAGATCGGGTACGAGGTGAGCTTCACCCGGCATTTTTATAAACCTCAGCCACTGCGAACACTGGAAGAGATCAGCGCCGACATCCTGGCTATAGAGAAAGAGGCCGAAGGGCTGCTGGATGGATTGCTAAAGAAAGGGGTGCCTTCATGAAGAAAGCGAACAAGCCGCCAGTCCGCAGTCCTAAAAGATCTTCGAGAGATCTCTCATTGGCAAAGGCACCGGCTCCCATCGACCAAGTAACATTGCTCCACGACCTGCGCGCGCTCGTCCGGACTGCGCGTCATCGGATTGCAACAGCCGCCAACTCCACCTACACGCTGCTGTGTTGGCAGGTTGGGCGCCGCCTACTGCGAGAGAACCTGCAAGCTGGGCGCGCAGCCTACGGCAAGCAGATTCTTGCGACCGTGTCGCAAGAATTAACCGTCGAGTTCGGTGCCGGTTTCGATTACACCGCACTGACCCGAATGGCCCGTTTTGCCGAATGGATGACCGATGAACAGATTATTGCGACGCTGTCGCAAACATTAAGCTGGAGCCACTTCGTTGAACTGCTGCCGATCAAAGACCCGCTGGCCCGCGACTTTTACGCCGAAATGTGCCGGATCGAACGGTGGGACGTGCGCACGCTGCGGCAGAAGATCGGCGGCATGCTGTACCAGCGCACCGCGCTGTCGAAGAAGCCGCAGGCCGTCATCTCGGCGGAGATCGGCAAACTGCGCGACGGGCAGATGAGCCCCGACACCGTGTTCCGCGATCCCTACCTGCTCGACCTGCTGGGGCTCAAAGGGGCATACAGCGAACGTGACCTCGAAAGTGCCATCCTGCGCGAGATCGAAGGAGTACTGCTGGAGCTGGGCACCGGCTTTGCCTTCGTGGCCCGGCAAAAGCGCATGAGCGTTGGTAAGGACGACTTTCACCTCGACCTGCTCTTCTTCCACCGCCACCTGCGCCGGCTGATTGCCGTCGAATTGAAGCTGGAATCATTCCAGCCTGCGCATGTCGGCCAAATGGAGCTGTACCTACGCTGGCTGGACAAACACGAACGTGCTCCCGGCGAAGAAGCCCCGATCGGACTCATCCTGTGCGCGTCCGCCGACATCGAGCAGGTTGAGTTGCTTCAGCTCGATGCCAAATCCATCCGCGTCAGCGAGTACCTCACGGAGTTGCCGCCGCTGCCATTGCTGCGCGAGCGGTTACACATGGCGATTGAGCACGCACGGGAAAGCGCCGCTCGACGACAGCCCGAAACGGAGGGAGGGCATTCATGATCGCTAATCTTAAACCATATCCGGAATACAAGGAGACTGTTCTACCTTGGATCGGGCACGTACCAGGGCACTGGGGTCAACTGAGAGCAAAATATTTATTTCGTGAGGTCGACGACCGTTCTACAACTGGGAGGGAGGAACTACTATCGGTGTCCCACCTGACTGGCGTAACTCCGCGCAGTCAGAAGACGGTCACGATGTTTCTCGCAAAGTCAAATGTTGGCCATAAGATCTGCCGCCCCGGTGACGCGTTAATTAACACTATGTGGGCGTGGATGGGTGCGTTAGGTGTCGCACGGCATGATGGAATCGTTAGCCCATCCTACGGGGTTTATCGCCCCCTGGATGGCTGCGCTATATTGCCAAGTTTTGCTGATCACCTATTGCGAACGCCAACCTACGTTGCTGAATATCATCGGCGCTCCACAGGTGTAAACAGTTCAAGGCTGCGTCTTTACCCTGAACAATTTCTGAAGATTGAAGTTGTAGTTCCCCCTCTTAATGAGCAGGCGGCGATTGTGCGGTTTCTGGATTGGATGAACGGGCGACTTGATCGGGCGATCAGGGCGAAGCGGAAGGAGCTCGCGTTGATTAGCGAAATGCTCTCTGTCGTTACTGAAAACGCACTACGACTAGAAGGTACGAGAAGACTACGCCTATCCGTCGTAGCAGAAGAAATGTCACGTCCAATTGACAGGCGAGCCAATCAAAATTATACACGTATCGGTCTCTATAATCGCGGGCGTGGTATTTTCCACAAAACGACTACTGACGGAGCAGAACTTGGTGACTCAGACTTCTTCTGGATAGAAGACGGCGATTTAGTTATCAGTGGGCAATTCGCTTGGGAGGGTGCCGTGGCTCTGGCAAGGGGCAAGGATTCAGGCACCATCGCCTCACATCGTTATCCAGTCTTACGCGGCCGAAAGGAATATGTGTCCTCTTCAGTGCTTTTTGCACTGTTTCGGACATCTTTTGGATCTATGCTGCTGAACCACAACTCGCGTGGTGCTGCAGGACGGAACAGGCCATTGAATGCTGCAAGTCTTCTCAAGGAGACAATCCCCATACCACCGAAAGCCGCACAAGCACGAATCACAGAGTTGATAGATCAAGAGTATGCAGTTAATCAGTCCCTATCACAGTTTGTTAAATGTATTAATGAATACCGCACCCGTCTTGTCGCTGATGTGGTGACCGGCAAGCTCGATTTACGCGAGGTGGCGGCGAAGTTGCCTGAAGAAGCGCCAGCCGAGATTATTGAAAATGAAACGGCTCTGGGCGATGAGACCGAAAACATTAAAGAGGAGGAGACTGTATGACTACTGACACGAGCGAGAAGGGACTGGAGACGCTGATCATGCGGCACATGGCCGGCACGGACGGCCTCGCCGTCGTCCCGAACCGGGTCGCCGAAAAACCACCACCGTACGGCGGCACCGGCTACACGGCAGGGAGTGCGCAAGACTACGACCGCGCCCATGCGCTCGACGTGCCGCAGCTCTTCTCCTTCCTCCGTGCGACTCAACCGGAGGCGTTCAAGAAACTGACGATGGGCGATGCGAACGACGCCAAAGACATTAACCGTCTTAAGTTTCTCGCCCGACTTTCCACTGAGATTGGCAAGCGCGGCGTCATTGATGTTATACGAAAGGGAATAGGCCACGGGCCGCTGCATTTTGATCTCTTCTATGGAACGCCGTCACCGGGAAATGCCAAGGCCGAGGCTCTGCACGCGCAGAATCGTTTTTCCATCACGCGCCAGCTCGCCTACAGCATGGACGATACGCGCCGGGCCCTCGATTTATGTCTGTTCATCAATGGGCTTCCGATTGCCACCTTCGAGTTGAAAAATAGCCTCACTAAACAGAACGTAGAAGATGCAGTTCATCAATACAAACGCAACCGCGACCCGCGAGAGCGGCTGTTTGAGTTTGGCCGCTGCGTGGTGCATTTTGCCGTGGACGATAGCGAGGTGCAGATGTGTACGGAACTTCGCGGCAAAGGTTCTTGGTTTCTCCCGTTCAACAAAGGATATAATGACGGTGCCGGCAATCCGCCAAATCCAAATGGCCTCAAGACTGATTACCTTTGGAAAGAGGTTCTCACCCCGACAGGGCTTACCAACATCCTTGAGAACTATGCGCAGATAGTAGAGGAAAAAGACCCGCGCACCGGCAGGAAAAAACGCAAGCAGGTGTGGCCGCGCTACCACCAGCTCGGAGTGGTTAGGCAGGCGCTCTCTGACGTGCAATCGCACGGCGCAGGCAAGCGCTATCTGATCCAGCATTCGGCGGGGAGCGGTAAATCAAACTCCATTGCCTGGCTCTCGCACCAGCTTATCGGCCTGAAACGAAACGAGAAGGAAGTCTTCACCTCGGTAATAGTCGTCACCGACCGGCGTCTTCTCGACCAACAGATACAGACAACCATCAAACAGTTCATGCAGGTTGGCGCGACCGTAGGGCACGCCGAGCGCTCCGGTGACCTGCGTAAATTCATTGAAGAAGGGAAAAAGATCATCGTCTCGACGGTGCAGAAGTTCCCCTTCATCCTCGACGAGATCTCCACGGAGGGGAGTAAGACCTTCGCCATTGTCATCGACGAGGCGCACTCGAGCCAAGGTGGAAAGACATCGGCGGCGATTAACGAGGCACTTACCGCAAAGAAGAAGGACGACGATGAGCCTGACCCAGAGGATACTGTAAATGAAGCTTTAGAAAAAAGGATGGCGGCACGCAAGATGCTCACGAATGCCAGTTATTTTGCTTTCACCGCCACACCCAAGAATAAGACGCTGGAGATGTTCGGTAAAGCACTGCCGCCCGACGCAGCGGGTAAGGTCAAGCACCGGTCGTTCCACAGCTACACCATGAAGCAGGCGATCGAAGAAGGCTTCATCCTTGACGTGCTCAGGAACTACACACCGGTTGACAGCTACTATAAGCTGGTCAAGAAAACTGAAGATGACCCGGAGTTCGACACCAAAAAGGCTAAGAAGAAGCTGCGCCGGTATGTGGAGAGCCACGACCATGCCATCCGGCTCAAGGCCGAGATTATGGTAGACCATTTCCACGAGCAGGTGCTTGCGTCAGGGAAGATCGGCGGACAGGCGCGCGCTATGGTGGTCACGAGCGGCATTGCACGGGCTATCCAATACTTCCACGCCTTCAAGACGTATCTCGTTGAGCGCAAGAGCCCTTACCAGGCGATTGTGGCGTTCTCGGGCGAGCACGAATATGGTGGTGCAAAGGTCAGCGAAGTTTCTCTCAACGGTTTTTCAAGCAATGAGATCGCCGCCAAGATACAGACCGACCCTTACCGTTTTCTGATCTGCGCCGACAAGTTCCAGACCGGCTATGACGAGCCCCTCTTGCACACGATGTATGTGGATAAGCCGCTATCCGGGATCAAGACGGTGCAGACCCTTTCGCGGCTCAATCGCGCGCACCCGCAGAAACACGACTGTTTTGTGCTCGACTTTCAGAATAACAGCGAGGCGATCATCTTAGCCTTCCAGGATTACTACCGCACTACTCTACTTGCCGATGAGACTGATCCCAATAAACTGCATGACCTGAAGACAGCTCTGGATGCGGCGCAGGTGTATTCGCCGGAGCATGTCAAGCAGGTAGTGGAGTTGTTCCTTGGTGGGGCGGAGCGCGATAAACTCGATCCGATCCTTGACGAATGTGTGGTGGCCTATGTTGACCGGCTCGACGAGGACGGACAGGTAGATTTCAAGGGAAAGGCCAAAATGTTCTGCCGAACTTACAATTTCCTTTCCTCGTTGATTACCTATAGCAACGCGGAATGGGAAAAGCTCTCGATATTGCTCAATCTGCTCGTCCCCAAGTTGCCGGCGCCGATAGATGATGACCTTGCCAAGGGCATACTCGAAGCGATTGACATGGACAGCTACCGCGTCGAGAAAAAGGCAGTGCAGAAGATCGCACTGAAGGACAAGGATTCGGACATCGAGCCCGTACCAACGGACGCAGGCGGCCGCAAGAGCGAGCCGGAACTCGACCGGCTCAGCAATATCCTGAAGACGTTCAATGAGCAATTTGGTACCCTTTTCACCGATAACGACCGCGTTGCGAAGCGAATCCGCGATGACATAGCGCCGAAAGTTGCCGCTGATGCGGCTTACAAGAATGCGAAAGAAAATACTCCGCACACCGCGCGCATGGCCCATGATCAGGCACTCAGCAAGGTGATGCAGTCCCTCTTGACCGAAGACACCCAGGTCTATAAGCAGTTCGTGGAGAACGAATCTTTCAAAAGGTTTGTCAGCGATATGGTGTATGCGATCACGAATCAGTGATGTATTTGTATGATAATTGGAACTGCTCTATTTAAAACTATTTGCTTCATGATTCTGCACATGTTTAAAATTCATTGTCAGATATTATCCAACATCACTTCCAAGGAAATTGCAATTGTGGAGGGGAGAATATGAAATGTCAGCCATAGTAACCGCCGAACATAAGACATTTCTTAAAGAGATAAAAGAGCGCATATACAAAGCTCAATATGACGCCCTCAAAGCTGTAAACAAAGAGCTTATAAATCTGTATTGGGACATAGGCAGATCAATAGTGGCAAAGCAGGAAAAGCTCGGCTGGGGCAAGTCAATTGTGGAAACACTTTCAAAAGACCTGCAAAAAGAGTTCCCGGGGATAGTGGGATTTTCAAGTGCAAATCTTTGGAGAATGCGCAATTTCTATCTCACATACTTTTCAAATGAAAAACTCGCACCAATGGTGCGAGAAATTAGCTGGACGAAAAATGTCATTATCATGGAGCGTTGCAAAGACAATATCCGGCGCAACAGTAAGTCCGCGTGGTTCTAAAACCGAGATGGTACATCACGTTATTCATGCTATTGACAGAGATTTTACGGTTGCGGATATAGAAAAAAAATGTCCTGCTGTTAGCCGGGATATGATACGAACAGTTCTTAAATCTATGCAGAAAGCCGGCGAGGTTGAATGTGTCGGGCGAGGACCAGGCGCATTATGGAAGAAAAAGGGTATTACCTCTAAAAGAGGGTAATAAAGAGGATAATAACTAAATGAAACCATCCGTGGCATTTTTTACACCTTAGGTGTTACATTGTCTTACATAAATGGAGGTGCGGTATGCTGGATACAATTACCATAAGATTACCCGGGAAATTACAGAAGTTGCTGGACATTGTAGCAAAGAGCGAAAAGACCTCAAGCAACGAGATTATCAGAGAGGCTATTGTCCGCTATCTTGCCGTAAGACGCTTTAAGCAATTGAGGAAACAGGTCTTACACTTTACAGAGGCGGTTCTACCCGAACACATTGATGGATCTATTTGCAGAAATAAAAAATGACGCAGGTATAAGTGTGAGGGCTTATGATATTTAACGACCTTCGGGAATTTTTAAACCATCTGGAATCAAAGAACCTTTTAAAGAGGGTAAGGGTTCCGGTTGACGCAAATCTTGAGATTGCAGGGATAATGGGCAGGCTTGTAAAAAAGGGCGGGCCTGCCGTGATATTTGAGAACGTTAAGGGCTATACCATGCCTGTGGTTGCAAACCTTTTTGGAACAGAGGAGAGGGTTGCGATAGGGCTTGACATTACAGAGGATGAGTTTATTGAGATTGGGAAATGGATTGCGTATCTGCAAAGACCTAAACCGCCTGAGGGATTGTGGGAGACAATAAAGAGCATCCCGTCTTTTGGAAAGATGCTTATGCTAAATCCCAAGACCGTCAGAAGCGGGCCGTGTCAGGAAGTGGTTCTGCAGGGAGATGATGTTGATCTCTCAAAGTTTCCTATTATAAAGTGCTGGCCTGGGGATGCAGGCCCTCTAATAACATGGCCGCTTGTTATTACGCAGGGGCATGACGGCGGGCAGGTGAATGTGGGCGTTTACAGGATGCAGTATCTTGACAAAAAGAGGGTGATCATGCGGTGGTTGAAACACAGGGGCGGCGCTCATCATCAGAGGCTGTGGCAGGAAAAAGGTCTGCCCATGCCTGTAGCAGTTGCCATAGGGTGTGAGCCTGCTACCATCATAGCCGCTGTAACGCCTGTGCCTGAGGATGTGAGTGAATTTCTCTTTGCAGGTATTTTGCGAAAAAAGGCGATTGAACTTGTGGAATGTAAAACCAATTCACTGAAAGTTCCTGCAACAGCAGAGATTGTGTTTGAAGGCGAAATCCGCCATGAAGATACAGCAATGGAAGGCCCGTTCGGAGACCACACAGGTTATTATAACAGCGCTGAGCCGTTTCCGGTCTTTCATATCAAATGTATAACTCACAGAAAAAATCCGTTGTATCTTACGACCATTACCGGCAGGCCGCCAAAAGAGGATGCCATTATTGGCATGGCGCTCAACAAGATGTTTTTGCCGAGTCTTCAACTTCAGTTTCCCGAGGTTGTAGATTTCAGCCTTCCCATGGAGGCGGTTTCTTACCGCATCGCTGTTGTCTCAATCAAAAAACAATATCCTGGTCATGCAAAACGGATAATGATGGGCATCTGGGGAGTGCTTAAGCAGTTCATGTATGTAAAGTATATCATTGTGGTTGATGATGATATAAATGTCCATGATTGGAACGATGTGGTCTGGGCCATATCAACGCGGGTTGATCCGAAAAGGGATGTAATGATTATTGAGGACACGCCCATAGATTATCTGGATTTTTCATCAACAGTTGCAGAACTGGGAAGCAAGATGGGGATAGACGCAACCATGAAAAAACCGCCGGAAGTCAGCAGAGAATGGGGCAAAAAGATTGAGATGGATAAGGTAATCGAAGAGCTGATAAATAAAAGATGGAAGGAGTATGGATTAGATTAACTGCCCATAACAAACAAATGACGGAAGACGAGAAAAAGGATTTCACATCGGCGTTTAAACCGGCCGGCAAAGCCAGAATACTTGTGGCTGACGATGATAAGTTTTATCTCAAGATTTACTCGGACCTTATCAATGCGCTTGGCTACGAATGTCTGACGGTAGAAAACGGCCTTGAGGCGTTGGAGAAGGCAAGATATTTTCATCCTGATATCATCGTTACTGATGTGCTGATGCCGGGCATGGACGGCTTCGAGTTGACCAAGAGGCTCAAACAGGACCCGATTACCGTGCATATACCTGTTTTAATAGTTACTTCGCTTTCAGACAGCCAATCTAAAATTATAGGGCTTGAACATGGCGCAAATGAGTTTTTGTCAAAGCCAATTGATGAAACAGAATTTCGCATCAGGGTAAGCAACATGCTTAAGATTAAATATTATGAAGACTTTCTGCTGGACAGATCTAATTCATTGGAAGGAGAGCTTATTAGCAAAAGGTCCGAACTCAAAGAGGCATTTGAAAAGATTAAAAACGGCTATACCGAAACTGTTTACAGACTTACCCTCGCTGCCGAATACAGGGATACGGATACAGGTAAACACATCAAAAGGATAAGCCTCTATTCTCAGCTAATTGCAAGATACCTTAAACTCGACGAACAAAAGGTTGAAGTAATATTTTTTGCAAGCCCCATGCATGATGTAGGCAAAATTGGCATACCTGACTCCATACTTCTTAAACCCGGCAGCCTTACAAAAGAAGAATTTGAAATAATGAAAACTCATACCACGATAGGGGCAGGCATCCTGCGAGGCTCTGATTCTGAGATACTTAAAACAGCCGAGGAAATAGCGCTTTCCCATCATGAATTATGGAATGGAAACGGTTATCCAAGAGGACTTAAAAATGAAGAGATTCCGCTGCCAGGACGGATTGTAAGTATAGTTGACAGCTATGACGCCATAAGAAGCAAAAGGCCGTATAAAAAATCTTTTGACCACAATACTGCCTGCGATAAACTAACTGAATCAAAGGCGCGCTACGACCCTGTTATATTCAATGCCTTTCATGATTGCAGCAAAGAATTCAAAAGATTGTTTGATGAAAATCAGTAAAAGGCTATTTCATATGTAAAATGGCGGGTTTTCTATGGCTATTTTACTGGTATACCTCATGGCATGCTCTATTTATGACAACCGAATCTCAAAAATTTGATTCCTTTGGCAAGGAGTGGTGGAACCCCAAAGGAAGGCTTGCATCTTTGCACAAGATAAACCCTTTGAGGTTTCAGTATTTCTCCGGTAAAATGGGAAGTCTTAAAGACAAAAGGATTCTTGATGTCGGCTGCGGCGGGGGAATTTTGTCAGAGGAGTTTGCAAAGGCAGGCGCGCTGGTAACAGGGATAGATTTATCTCCGGTTGCCCTTGATGCTGCAAAAATCCATGCAAAGGAATCAAGCCTTGAAATAGATTACAGACTGATTTCACCATCTGAACTTATTGCCAATAGGCAGATCCCCGACCTAAAGGTCGGGGGCTACATGGGGGAGAGTTACGACGCTGTTATCTGCGCAGAGGTTCTGGAGCATGTGGATGACCTTGCCGGGTTTTTAAAAGAATGCTGCGGGCTTCTTAAAAAGGGCGGCTATTTATTTTTCTCTACAATAAACAAAACAGTCTCTGCCAGATTTTTTGCAATATTTGTTGCGGAAAACTTTTACATGGTTCCAAAGGGAACCCATGACTACAATAGATTTATAAGGCCGTCTGCGCTTGCGGACATTCTAAAACGGAATGGTGTTTCTGTTGAAGAGATAAAAGGCATGACCTTTGACCCGCTTCATTTTGCGTTTAAGATTTCAGAAAATACCAATATAAATTATCTTGGGTATGGAGTGAAAAAGTAGAGGTTTAAAAAACATGGCCTTTTCGGATAGGGCAAAAGATTTTCTTGCGCTTGTTTCAAGGCCTGGCAGGTATATAGGCGGCGAGATAAACTCGGTTAAAAAAGACCTTTCAAGCATAAGCCTTAAGTTCGGCCTTGCATTTCCTGATGTCTATGAGGTTGGCATGAGCCATCTCGGAATGCAGATTCTATATCAGATATTGAACAGCAGGGCTGATATAGCGTGTGAGAGGGTCTTTTCGCCGTGGGCTGATATGGAAAAGCTCCTGAGAGATAAGGGGCTTCCGCTTGTAACACTTGAATCTAATATTCCACTGGACGAACTGGATGTGCTTGGTTTTTCAATCCAATATGAGCTTTCCTATACAAATATCCTGAACATTCTTGATCTCGGAAATATCCCTCTCTATTCAAAAGACAGAGACGAAACACATCCGCTTATAATCGGCGGCGGTCCTGTTGTATTCAACCCGGAACCTATTGCAGACTTCTTTGATATATTTGTCCTTGGCGACGGGGAAGAGGTTGTATTAGAGATTGCAGATGTTGTGATAAACTGTAAGGCCCATAAATGGAAACGCGGGGATTTGCTTAAGAAGCTGGCTCAGATTGAAGGTGTGTATGTGCCGTCATTTTTTGATTTTAAATACAATACAGATGGAACCATTAAAGAAATAATCCCCCTGCTGAAAGATTATGAATGTGTAAATAAAAGGATAGTTGCGGACATAAATACTTTACCGCTGCCAATAAGGCCTGTTGTGCCTTTTCCGCAGATTGTCCATGATCATCTTACCGTGGAGATAAACAGGGGATGCACAAGGGGGTGCAGATTCTGTCAGGCGGGTATGATTTACAGGCCTAACAGGGAAAGGTCGCCTGAAAACATAATAAAGATAATTGAGGAGGAATTGAAAAATACAGGTTATGGTGAGGTGTCTTTTTTATCATTAAGCTCAGGGGACTACTCCTGTATACAGGATGTGCTGATAAATTTTATGGACAGGTTCGCAGATAAAAAGATAGCTGTGTCTCTTCCGTCCATGCGGGTAGGAACACTTAAACAAGGGCTTATTGAAGAAATAAAGAGGGTTCGGAAAACCGGTTTTACAATGGCGCCTGAGGCAGGAAGCGAAAGACTGAGACATGTGATAAACAAGGTGGTCTCAGAAGATGCCCTGATAGAAACTGCGGGAAATGCCTTTGATATGGGATGGAGGTCAATAAAGCTCTATTACATGATAGGACTTCCAACAGAAACCATTAACGATATCATGGGAATTGTTGAGCTGTCCGGCAGGGTTCAGGAAGCCGGTAAAAGGCATGGCAAAAGGCCAGCGGTAAATGTCAGCGTTTCTCAATTCATACCAAAACCGCATACGCCGTTTCAGTGGGAACCGCAGATAAAAACAGATGAATGTCTGGAGAGGCAGACATTCTTAAGAAAGGAACTCAAGAAGCGCAGGCTTGATTTTAAATGGCATGACGCAAGGATGAGTTTTATGGAGGGTGTGTTTTCAAGAGGCGATAGAAGGCTTTCAGGTGTCATCATGGCCGCGTTTGAGGCCGGCTGCCGTTTTGACGGCTGGGGGGAGCAGTTCAGATTTGATATCTGGGAAAGGGTGTTTAAAGACTCAGGGATTGACCCGGAATTTTATACACACAGAAGGCGGGACAGGGATGAGGTGTTTCCCTGGGAACATCTCAACACAAGGGTTGATAAAGAGTTTTTGTATAAAGAATACGAAAGGTCTCTCTTGCTTGAAGATACGGCTGACTGTAAGACAGACAAATGCAGTATCTGCGGCATATGCGACCACAAGGTTATAAGGAATGTAAGCTTCTATGAAAGACAGGCTATAGGCTATAGTCGAGAGGCAACAGGTAAAACCCATAGTCCATTGCCCATTGCCCATAGCCCATCGCCTATATTCAAGGTTGGGCTCACCTTCTCCAAAACAGGGCAGATGAAGTATCTTGGGCATCTGGAGCTTGTAACCCTGTTTTTTAGGGCAATAAGAAGGGCGGACATCCCTATTGTTTATTCTGCCGGTTTTCATCCGCTTCCAAAAATAGTTTTTAGCCAGCCCCTTCCTGTGGGTATAGAAAGTATTGCGGAAGAGGCAGTTCTGGAATTAACAGAACATATGAAGCCGGATGAAATTCATAAAAGGCTCAATACGGCGCTGCCTGACGGAATTAAGATTTTAGAAACAAGGGATATACCATTGAAACTTCATTCGGTCTCTGCTATTATCACTGAGACAACCTATCTGATTTCCGCGGCTGCTGATTTATCGGCGTCTTTAACCTTGTTTACCGGAAACCCGACAGAAGGCCGGGTCGCGCAGTTGCAAGGGCTTATAAACAGAGTTTTGGAAAAGGATGAGATTATCGTCCATCAACAAAGGGAAGAAAAGAAAAGGAGTATAAACATAAGACCGCTTATAAAAAAACTTTTCCTCGCAGATGATAATGTCACAATCCAATTGACGCTTGATAGGGGGGAAAGAGGAAGCGTAAGACCTTATGAGGTAATAGCATATCTTTTTGGCATCTCTCTTAATGACAGCCGTCTTTTCCAAATATTAAAAATAAAAGGAGAGGGTAAAACGATTACACAGATTACGAAAGAAGATTACACAGATAAAGAAAAAGTTAGTTTTTCAAAATCTGTGTAATCGTATTCTAAAATCTGTGTAATCATCTTAAAATATGAAACATTCAGGAAATGAAATTATTATAAATTACAGCCCGCATGAAACAAGGCTTGCAGTTCTGCAGGGCGGCAGGCTTGTGGAATTTTATCTGGAGAGACCAAAGGACAGGGGCCTCAGCGGAAACATTTACAAAGGAAAGGTTGCAAGGGTGCTACCCGGGATGCAGGCTGCGTTTATTGATATCGGTTTGGAAAGAACGGCATTTCTTCATGCGACAGATGTTTATGAGACATTTGATGAATTTGAAGACATCTCAAAAGATGGGGAAGACGAGGTAAGAGAGAAACAATCCAGATATGCCCCTATTCAGGACATCATAAAAGAAGGTCAGGAGATTATGGTTCAGGTAACAAAGGAACCTATGGGCAGCAAAGGCGCAAGGATTACATCCCACATCTCTCTTCCCGGAAGACAGATTGTTTTTATGCCGTCAGATGACCATATCGGTATTTCCAGGAGGATAGAAAACGAAAAAGAAAGAAGAAGGTTGCGGGATATTGTGGCAAAACTCAGGCCGTCGGGTTCAGGTTTTATAATACGCACTGCATGCGAAGGGATGAAGGAAAATGATATAAGGGCTGATATGGATTTTCTTATAAAATTATGGGCCGATATACTTAAAAAAAGAGAAAAAGCGCCGGCTCCGGCTCTGTTATATCAGGAATTGGATCTAACATTAAGGACGATAAGAGACATCTTTACCAGTGATGTGGACAGATTAGTTATAGATTCCATAGAGGAATATGAAAGGGCAGTAAGATTTGCAGAAGACTTTATGCCTGAGCTAAAGCATCGCATTGAATTATATGAAAAAGAGGAACCGATATTTGACACATACGGGGTTGAAATAGAGCTTGCAGACGCCGCTTCCAAAAAAGTCTGGCTAAAATCAGGCGGCTACATCATCATAGACCAGATGGAGGCGCTGACTGCCATAGATGTTAATACAGGCAAATATGTCGGTAAAAAAAACTCGGAGGAGACAGTCCTCAAGACAAATATGGAGGCTGTAAAAGAGATTGTCTATCAGTTAAAGCTCAGGAACATAGGCGGCATAATTGTCCTTGACCTGATAGACATGACAAAGTCAGCCAACAGGGAAAAGGTTTACAATGCTTTAAAAGAGGCGCTTAAAGGAGATAAGGCAAGGACAAATATCCTGAAGATATCTGAAATGGGCCTTATAGAGATGACAAGAAAAAGGAGCAGGGAAAGCATAAATCAACTCCTCTGCGAGCCGTGTCCCTACTGCGAAGGAAACGGAATTGTAAAATCAAAGGATGCTGTGATAATGGAGATTTACAGGGAACTTATAAAGGAACTGCCAAAGAGACGGCGAAAAATCAACCTTTATGTCCATCCTGTGATTGCAGAGCTTCTGTATGGAGAAAGCGAGCATATAATAGAGGGCCTGGAAAAAAGATTTAAAAAAAGGGTTGCCATCAAGACATTAAGCAGTCTTCACCAGGAGCAGTATGAGGTGGTGTAAATTTTAATCCAGCCTGAACCCAATATCTATTTCCATTGCCCATCTCGTGACAGTTAGTCATAATCTTTGGGTTGACTTTTTATTTTTAGTCTATTATTATTGCTGCATATAATTTTTGCGGACGGACGCGCCTGAATTTTATTCAGGAGAGAAGGCCAGTGATTAAACACTTAAACAGATGGTGTTATTGCTGGCCTTTTTTATTTTTAGTCGGTAGAGGTGGGTTCATGGATGTATCCGAGTTTTTTCTTAAATTGCTCTTGATAATCATTTCCGCAAAATTTTTTGCCGAGGTGTTTACATATCTGCATCTTCCCTCTGTTCTTGGTGAAGTTATAGCAGGGATTATCATTGGCCCAAGTTTATTAGGTTTTATAGAGCCTGATGCGACATTTCATCTCCTTGCCGAAATCGGGATACTCCTTCTCCTCTTTGAGGTGGGGCTTGAGACCGATGTGGGGCAGATTATCAAGGTGGGTATTCAATCTACCCTTGTGGCAATAACAGGCGTTGTAATTCCTGCAGCGTTTGGTTTCTGGGTATCATATAACTGGTTTGGGCTACCTTTGATAGCATCCCTTTTTGTAGGCGGAACCATTGTCGCCACCAGTATCGGCATTACCGTAAGGGTTCTGACAGATTTAAAGAAGCAGAGTACAGTTGTTTCAAAGATTGTATTAGGCGCTGCTGTTCTGGATGATGTAATCGGTGTCGTCGTGCTGGCAGTGCTATATGACTTTGCCGTAAAAGGGACTGTCAGCATCATGGATACAGGAAGGATTCTGCTTTTCATTACAGTATTCCTGATATTCGCGCCTGTTATTACAAAAATGTTTGTACCCATGATGGCAAAACTTTCATCCGCAAGTAAAACAAAGGGCATGATACCGGCCCTTATTGTATCACTGATACTGGGTCTGGCTGTCATCTCCCATAAAGTCGGTGCGCCGGAGATTTTAGGCTCGTTTGCAGCAGGCATTGCCATGGCAAGAAGATTCTTCCTTCCTCTGGGTTCAACCAATGCACATTACAGCCATAAGATGGCGGAAAAGATAGAAGAAAGCATGAAACCGATAATAGAACTATTTGTTCCGGTATTTTTTGTTATGGTTGGCGCCTCTATAGATTTTAGGGTAATTGATATTACATCAGGTGCATTCTGGGGTTTTGCAGGAATACTTACTGTAATTGCCATAATCACAAAGATGACAAGCGGCTTATGGGTGAGAGGCGGCTGGAATAAAAAACTCTCAACAGGGATTGCCATGGTGCCCAGAGGCGAGGTAGGGCTTATATTTGCAGAGATCGGCAAAAGGAGCAAAATATTTGATGAAACCACCTATGCTGTTATTATCTTCGTTGTAGCATTTACAACACTCTTTGCTCCACTGGCACTCAAATATGTAATGAAGGATGACGATAAAGACCCTTCTTAATGGAGGATTAAGATGATTCTCATATGGCTTGAATTTATCCTCTGCTCTGCGGTGATTATTTACTGCGGGTCAAAACTATCCATATATGGTGATGTCATTGCTGAGAAGACGGGTCTTGGCAGGGCATGGATAGGTCTTGTCCTTATGGCAACAGTAACATCCCTGCCTGAGTTGATTACCGGTATCAGCTCTGTTGCCATTGCCGATGTGCCTAATATTGCCCTTGGCGATATAATGGGAAGTTGCGTTTTTAATATCTTCATCATTGCAATAATGGACGTCCTGAATGGTCAAAAACCAATATTCTCGAAGGCAGAGCATGGACATATTCTTTCAGCAGGGTTTGGCATCATACTCATCAGTCTTGCATCCATCTCTATAATGGCAAACGCAAATATACCTGCCATTGGCCACATCGGATTATATAGCCCTGCTATTATTGTGATTTACTTTATTGGGATAAGGGGCGTGTTTTTCTTTGAAAAGAAAAGGATAAAAGAATTTGTCGGCGATATGGCCCAGACAATTCAGTATGACCATATAACCACAAGAGAGGCGGTGGTTAAATATTCTATAAATGCCTTGTTCATCATAGGCGCTGCCACATGGCTTCCATTTATAGGCGATAGACTTGCTGAAGAGACAGGTCTTGGAAGGAGTTTTGTCGGGACTGTTTTCATAGCCTTGACCACATCGCTTCCTGAAGTGGTGGTATCCATCGCAGCCCTTAAAATTGGCGCAACGGATATGGCCATAGCAAACCTCTTTGGAAGCAATATATTCAATATCTTCATCCTTGCCATAGACGATATATTTTATACCAAAGGGCTCATCCTTGCTCATGTCTCAATGAATCACGCTGTTACAGGATTTATGGCCGTGCTAATGACCGGGATTGCCGTTGTAGGATTGACATACAGGCTTGAGAAGAAGGCATTTTTGAGGCTTGGGTGGGATGCTGTAGCCATAATCATCGCATATCTTGTAAATATATATATCCTCTATTCACTGCGAGGGCAGGGATAATGGCAAAGATAATAATGTTTACAGACCTTGACGGCACATTACTGCACCCGAAAACCTATTTTTTTGACGCAGCGATGCCTGCACTCAAACTGATAAAGGAAAAAGATATACCCCTCATCCTCTGCTCAAGCAAGACAAGGACGGAAATAGAGGTTTACCGAAAGAAGCTTGATAACCAACACCCCTTTATTTCTGAAAATGGGGGAGGGATATTTATTCCGGAGGGATATTTCGGTTTTAATCCGCCTAAGGCGGAGGAGGGTGACTTGAGAGATGGTTGCCGTATGATTACCTTAGGCAAGTCATACAGCGAAATAAGAAAGGCCTTTATTACAATTCGTGAAAGGCTGGGGATAAAGGCAAAAGGCTTTGGCGATATGAGCGTTAAAGAGATAGCAGCCCTGGCAGGCCTGACATTAACAGAGGCAGAGCTTGCAAAACAGAGGGAATTTGATGAACCTTTTTTATTTGAAGATTTGTCCCCGCAGGTCTTAAGCGGGGAAGGGGAGATGCGGATTAAAGAGTTTTTAAAGGCAATTGAAGACGCATGTCTTCATTGGACTCAGGGAAGGTTTTACCATATCCTTGGAGATAACGATAAAGGGAAGGCAGTTAGAGTTCTGAAGGGGTTTTACGAAAAGGCCTATGGCAGGATTAAGACAATAGGTCTTGGAGATAGGTTCAACGACCTTCCGCTGTTAAAGCAAGTGGATTATCCTGTGCTTGTTCAGGATGAAGATGGTTCTTATGATGCAAGGGTGAATATGCCAAATCTGATAAGGGCGGACGGCATTGGTCCTGAGGGGTGGAATAAGGAAGTGATAAAAGTAATAGAAGCAGACGTTAAAAAAGCGCACAAACAGTATATTTTTCCCTGAGAACCCCCTACGTCCTTCCCCCTCCATTCATGGAAGAGGATTAAGGCGGGGGATGTTTTCATGAGCATGGGCGGCAAATTATCCTTGTCACGAAAGTTTAGGAAAAAAAGCAAGACATATTTCTCATGAGACGAAAAGAACTTTATTCTATATTTTACGCTGGGGTGGAGGCGGTGGATCCATACAGGCTTGTTTTGCAGGCCGTGCGCCTTGATGAGAGGAATCTCAAGATTGGAGATATGTCCTATGACCTGAACCATTTTAAAAATATCATAGTAATCGGGGCTGGCAAGGCAGCAGCCCCAATGGCTCAGGCAATAGAATCCGTCTTAGGCAGGTTTATTGCCGATGGCAGAATAATCGTGAAATACGGTCATGCAGCAATACTGAAAAGGATAAAGGTGATGGAGGCGTCTCATCCTGTGCCTGATGAGGCTGGGGTAAAAGAGACAGAGAATATTATCAAAATGCTGCAAAGGGCTGATGAACAAACCCTCGTTATATGCCTCATCTCAGGCGGCGCTTCTGCCTTATTGGTCTCGCCTGCTGACAGCATAACTCTTGAAGACAAAAAGATTGTAACAGAGCTTCTTCTCAAGGCGGGCGCAACGATAGATGAGTTAAACACTGTCCGAAAGCATTTATCCAAAGTAAAAGGAGGAAGGCTTATCCAGATTGCATCTCCTGTTGCTGTAGTAACCCTCATACTCTCGGATGTCATAGGCGACAGGCTTGATGTGATAGCATCAGGCCCGACAACGCCTGACCCTACTACATTCAAGGATGCAATGGCTGTAATAAAAAAATATCGCATTGAAAAAAGACTGCCCTCAAAGGTATTAAAGCTTTTAAGGCAGGGTATCAACGGCATGATAAAGGATACCCCAAAGGGAGATGAGTCTTTTTTTAGAAAGACAAAGGCTGTTGTTATCGGAAGCCTTAAAAATGCGATTGCCTCTGCAAGGGGAAAGGCCATATCTCTCGGTTTTAACACTGATATCATCACCTATGAGCTTCAGGGAGAGGCAAGAGATGCCGCCAGATACCTATCTGCAAGGGCTATAGAGGTGCGGAATTCCACAAAAAAAAGGGGAAATCCTCGCTGCCTCATTTCTGGTGGAGAAACAACTGTTACTGTCAAGGGAAAGGGAGTTGGCGGCAGGAATCAGGAGCTTGCCCTATCCTTTGCAATGGAGATAGAAGGGATGAAAGGGATAATCATGCTTTCTGCTGGCACAGACGGAACAGACGGGCCTACAGATGCTGCCGGCGCAATCGTAAATGGAAATACTGCGATATTGGCAAGGGAACTTGGCATTATCCCGGAAATTTACCTTGAGAATAACAACTCCTATAACTTTTTTAAGAGGCTTGATTTCCTGTCTAAGAGAAGATACCATTTCCTGACAGGCCCTACAGGAACGAATGTTATGGATATACAAATTATACTTGTGGAGAGATGACATATATGGCAAAGACAGCAATAGTCATCCCTGCCTATATCAAGGCAGATTCTCCACAGGAAATCAGTAAAACCACAGGGTTCAAGATGCTCAAGAGGGCGCTGAAAAGCCTTGAAATCCTTAAAAACGGAGAGTTGGATATTATCCTTCCATTTTGTATTGAAGGGAAAGGTATAGATGAAGATACTGCAAAGGGATACCACTCCCTGTTAATGGAAACTCTCGCATATCCTTTTCCTTTTAGAAGGGTTATCTTAACAGCATATAATCTTAACGCAGTAAAAGAGCGCATCTTACGAAATGGATTTTCTGATATTGCGGAAAAATTGAATGTGTGCGGTTTTCCTAATATAAGGAATTGCGGTCTTATAATTTCTCAGGCATTAGGCGCAGAGGTTACTATCTTTCTGGATAACGACGAGATAATAGAAGACCCTGATTTCCTGCATGTAGCGCTGGAAGGAGTTACGGAGCCTGCCGATGGTATGAAAATGGATGGAAAGGGCGGGTTATATATATCAAAGGATGGCGGGATTTATGAAAAAACCACCCCTCCATGGTGGCAGGTTTCGTGGAACAAATCAAAGTTGTTTCAAGCTGTCTGGGAAGCTATAATTGAGAGCAAAGATAGGTTTGTTGAGTCTCCGGTGGTGTTGGGCGGCAACCTCGTTCTTAGCCGAAGGCTTTTTGAGCGCATACCTTTTGACCCGTTAATTCCACGTGGTGAGGATATAGATTATCTGATAAATGCGCGACTTGCCGGTTTAAAGGTATTATTTGATAAACACCTTAAGATAAAACATCTTCCTTTAGAAAGAACCTTCTCATACAGGAAGGAAGAGTTGAAGGGGGATATAGAGAGGTTTCTTTACGAAAGGGCAAAGGTTATGGGTCATAAAGGGTTGAACCTGTCCCCTTACCCGGGATATTTTTTAAAATGGGATATGGAAATTAAGGCTGTGATTACTATTATACTGTTTTCTCTCTATCTGGCTTCAAACAATCAATGGGTAGAATCTATAAAAGTTTATACTTATCTCAAATCTTTGTTTAGGAAAAGGAAAGATATAGGATTTTATAAACAATTCAGGCAGAGATGGGCGCCCTTTATGGAGTTTATAAGGCTTGATGGGTTAAAGGATATACTTAAGGAAAGTTCTTTATAAAATTATGGCAATAAATCCGGAGAAGATAGATATCCTTGTTGGAATTGCAAGCTATAACAACGCAAAAACCATTGGCCATGTAGTAAGGGCAGTGGGCGCCGGGCTTGCAAAATATTTTCCTGATAAGAAGGCTGTTATACTTAATTCAGACGGAGGCTCTGCAGATGGAACGCCTGATATTGTAAGAAATGCCTCATTTGACCATGCAGCCATTTTCCTCTCCCATCCTGTTTATCCTGCGCACAGGATAAGTGTCCCTTACAACGGGATACCCGGCAAGGGGAGCGCATTCAGGGCAATATTTCAAAAGGCTGTAGAACTCAATGCTGACGCGTGCTGCGCGGTAGATGCAGATTTGAGAAGTATAACACCGGAATGGGTGGAACTGCTTCTCTCTCCTGTAATAAAAAGGGGTTTTGATTTTGTTGCTCCATTCTACAACAGGCACAAATTCGACGGCACCATAACTAATTCAATTGTATATCCCATGACAAGGGCATTATACGGCCACAGCATAAGACAGCCTATTGGAGGCGACTTCGGTTTTTCAGGAGCGATGGCTGAGTTTTATTCTAAGCAGGATGTATGGGAGACCCATGTGGCCCGTTTTGGCATAGACATATGGATGACCACTGAGGCCATTGCCAATAATTTCAAGGTCTGCCAGACATTCCTCGGCGCAAAACTCCATGACCCAAAAGACCCGGGTGCAGACCTGTCAGATATGCTCCTTCAGGTGGTTGTTAGCTTATTTAATCTTACTGAGAAACATTTTGAAGTGTGGAAGAATATAAGGGGCTTGCGGGACATCCCTACATTCGGATTCAGATATCATGTTGGTCTTGAACCCGTAAAGGTGAATGTAGCGAGGATGCTGGATATATTCAGGACCGGCGTCAGAGACCTTAAACCTATTTTACTTGAAATATTGGGTCCTGGCGATTTTGGAGAGATAGAAATTATTTGCCAGCGCCCTGATAAAGATTTCAGGTTTCCCATAGGTTTATGGGTAAGGATTATCTATGATTATGCCTTGACCTATCATAGAAAGAAGATGTCCTCTGAGCATCTTTTAAAATCCCTTGTCCACTTATACCTTGGAAAGACCGCATCCTTTATTATGGAGGTTGCTGATACTGACCACGAGGGCGCAGAGGCAGAGATCGAGAAGCTATGCCGTGAGTTTGAGGAAAGGAAAGATTATCTTATAAATAACTGGAATTGAGGAGGTGCATTATGGAAAAGTTTGGTGAGATATTGTTTCAGCCATTCAGGGATTTCTGGGCATGGTTTGTTAAATTTGCGCCCAATCTTATGGCGATGCTGATTATCATTATAGCCGGATTAATATTCGCATGGCTGATAAGAGTGGTGATATTAAGGGCGCTCAGGGCTCTCAATTTTGATACATGGAGCGATAGAGCGGGATTGACCGCCCTTATTAGAAAGGGTGATGTATGGGCAAAGCCGTCGGAGTTTTTCGGCCATGTGGTTTACCTGTTGCTTGTTGTTGTGTTTGTGATGATAGGATTAGATGCCTTGCAGATACCGGTAATAGCCAACCTCTTATCGCAATTTCTCCTTTACTTGCCGCGCGCGCTTTCTGCCATTCTTATTCTCATTATCGGATATATCATTGCAGGATTTTTAAGCAGAGGGGTGTTGATAGCTGCTGTCAACAGCGGTTACCACCATGCAAAACTTATTGCTGAAGCAGCGAGGCTTTTGCTCATTGTGCTGATTCTTGCCATGGCCCTTGAGCAGCTTCAGATAGCGCCGGGCATAGTGATAGCAGCCTTTTCCATAATCTTTGGGGGTATTGTCCTGGCGCTTTCCATAGCCTTTGGCGTTGGAGGAATAGATGCGGCAAAGAGGATAATAGAAAAGGGCACAGAAGAGAAGAAGGAAGATAAGGGAAGAGATATAGAACATATTTAGGAGGTCTAAATGGCAGATTTTTATCAGACAGGCATTATTATTACACTGCACAAGCTGGGTAGGCCAAGCCTTGAAAGGATAGAATCTGAGATGGTAGAGTTTTCCAAACAGCGGCCTATTGCCCTCGTGCTTCCCGCCCTTTACACAGAATTTCAGGCCCCTGCCTTACAGGGAATCATAGACGAGTTGAAAAAGGTTAAATATGTGAATGAGATTGTCCTTACCCTGGGCAGGGCAACTGATGAGGAGTTTAAAAAGGCAAAGGAGTTTATGGCGCAAATCCCTTATGAGGTGAAGATAATCCACAATGAGGGGAAGAGAATTAAAGAGATATACGCAACCCTTGAGAGAAACGGCCTCTGGGCAGGAGAAGATGGAAAGGGCCGTTCAGCATGGATAGCCTATGGATATATCCTTGCGAACGGAAAGTCTGATGTTATTGCCCTGCATGACTGCGACATCATCACTTATAATAGAGAGATGTTAGCGAGACTCTGCTATCCTGTAACAAACCCGAATATAGATGTGGTCTTTTGCAAGGGTTTTTACAGCAGGATTACAGACAGGATGCACGGAAGGGTGACGAGACTGCTCATAACTCCGCTTGTAAGGGCATTACAAAAACTCGTAGGTTTTCACCCGTTTCTTGTGTTTCTGGATAGTTTCAGATACCCCCTTGCAGGCGAGTTTTGCATGATTACGGATTTGGCGAGGGCCAACAGGATTCCATGGGACTGGGGGCTTGAGGTCGGGGTGCTGGCTGAGGTCTTCAGAAACTACTCACCTCAAAGGGTGTGCCAGGTGGATATTGCGGAAAACTATGAACACAAGCATCAGTCCCTTTCAGCGGACGACGCAGGAAAAGGGCTTATGAAGATGTGTATTGACATATCCAAATCCATGTTCAGAACCCTGGCTGCCGGAGGGGTCATTTTTTCAGATAACCTTTTTAAATCCCTTGAAGTAACATACCTGAGGCTTGCTGAGGATACTATAGTAAAATACGAGGCTGATGCTGCTATCAATGGCCTTGTATTTGACAGACACGAAGAGGCAAAGGCAGTGGAGGCATTTGCAAATGCAATAAAACAGGGAGCTAAGGTGTTTATGGAAAATCCTATGGGGACGCCACTTATACCAAACTGGAACAGGATAACATCAGCAATTCCAGGGATTCTTGATATGTTAAAAAAGGCGGTAGAGGAAGATAACCGGTAATCTTCCCTGTCCGTCAGGAGGTATAGATTATGACTAAAGATATAATGATTTTTATTGCAATCTTTCTTGCCATTTCATCTGCCGCATTGCTTGTGAGAAAACTTACACTCAGCATGATGGGACGATGGGCAAGGAAGACAGAAACAAAGGTTGACAATATTATCCTGGAGTCTACAAGGCACCCTTCGATTTACTGGTCTATTGCCATAGGCCTGTATGTGGCTATTGGGTCATCTTCCTTTCCTCCAAAGTTTGTAGATTATTCTCTTAAAACCATCCATATACTTATTGTCTTATCTGTAACGCTGGCATTGGCAAATCTGATTTCCAGACTCATACAATATGCAATAGAGAGCAGAGAACTTCCTCTGCCTGCAACAGGTTTATCCCGGACAATCATAAAGGCGGTTGGCCTTACTATCGGAATCCTCATTATACTCAGCAGTCTTGGCATATCCATAACGCCTATCATCACTGCACTCGGCGTTGGCGGTCTCGCTGTAGCCCTTGCCCTTCAGGACACACTATCCAATCTCTTTGCAGGCATCCATATTTTAGTTGAGAGGCCAATAAGGATTGGCGATTATATAAAGCTAAGCAGCGGGGAGGAAGGTTATGTGATGGATATTGGCTGGAGGACTACCCGGATAAGGATGCTTGCAAATAATGTTATTATCATACCGAACAATAAACTATCCCAGAGCATTATAACTAATTATTACTACCCTGAAAAACGGATGTCGCTATTAATCCCAATTGGTGTGAGCTATGATTCTGACCCTGACAGGGTGGAAAAAATCCTTGTTCAAGAGGCTCAAAAGGCTGCCGGCGAGATAGCAGGCCTTTTAAAAGAGCCGCCGCCGTTTGTAAGGTTCATTCCAGGGTTTGGCGATTCATCGTTAAATTTTACGCTTATATGCCAGGTCGCTGAGTATGTTGATCAGTATATTGTCCAGCATGAACTCCGAAAGAGGATATTAAAAAGATTTAAAGAAGAGGGCATTGAAATCCCATTTCCAATCAGGACAGTATACCTCAAACAGACAAAGGAGCAGATATGAGAATGTTTTTCTTAGGCGCAGGTCTGATAGTCTCTGTGTTGATTGCAATAGTTTCTATTGCAGGCAGGGCTCCGGTTCTAAAAGAACCTGAAACATCAGATGCCCGCGCAGAAACAAAGGAAGTTAATGAGGTCAAGGAAACATACAGGGAGATAGACGGTATCATGAGATCAAATGAAACCATATATGAGATATTTAAGAGGCATGGCCTTGATATACAGGAACTCCTTCAAATGAGAGAGGCGTCTACAGATGTTTTCAGGCTTAGACATGTATCTGCCGGGCAGAGTTATAAACTGCTTGTAGACGAGCAGAAAAGGTTGCGCTCTTTTGTCTATAGAATAAATGATGATTCACTGCTCAAGATTGTGAGGGAAGATGATGGATTCACTGCTGAGAAGATTGCTGTGGAATATGAAAAGAGGATAGCCGCGATAGAGGGCGCCATAGAGGCCAATCTCTTTTCATCCATTGGCGGTGGAAAAGATAGACAAAGGCTTGCGCTGAACCTCTCTGACATCTTTGCGTGGGATATAGATTTTACAACAGATATGAGAAATGGTGATATTTTCAAGATTATCGTTGAAGAGCTTTATGAGAATGGCGGGTTTAAGCGATACGGCAACATACTTGCGGCCGAGTTTGTAAATAACGGCGAAACATATCATGCCTATAGGTTTGAATACGGCGATATGCAGGGATACTATGACAGAGAGGGGAAATCACTACGGCGGGCATTTTTAAAGGCGCCTTTGAATTATCGTCGCATAAGCTCAGGTTTTTCCAGAGGGCGGTTTCATCCAATATTGAAAAAATACAGACCCCATCACGGTGTTGATTACGCAACCTCAGTCGGCACACCTGTATCAGCAGTGGGAGACGGGACAGTGTTATTTGCAGGATACAGGGGGGACTATGGCAAGCTCATTATCATACGGCACCCCAATGGATACGAAACAAGATACGGGCACCTCTCCAGATTTGCCAGAGGTGTTAAGAAGGGGGGAAAGATTAAACAGGGCGATACCATCGGCTATGTGGGATCTACAGGCCTTACCACTGGACCGCATCTCCATTATGAGATGAGGCTGAATAATAGATTTATCAATCCACTGAAAACACGAATCCCTGCTGGGCGGCCTTTACCCGATGCTGCACAAAAGGAGTTTATTCAATTGGCGAATACCATGACTGTCATGCTTGCCTCCATGAATCCAGCGGTGACAGCAGTGGCAGCAAAAGATGGTGTAGAGACTGTGGATGAAAAGATGTAGTTGGTGTTCATTATAAAAATTAAGAGGAAATAAGTTTATTCTGTTTGACCCTGCTTCAGGAAGAAGGCTCTAAAGGATTCTTAATGGATATAAAACCGATTGAACCATTTGTATTTTACTCCAGTCTCCATCTGGTGGAACTGACGGGCATCAGGGCATCCACACTGATGGAACTGGCGCAGCATTTGCGTGAGGTCAACGGCTCATGCATTTATCACCATACTCACCAGTTCGTTCAACAGCATCAGTATCTTGCCCCTGAGCCGGCCAATGATTTTGCCTGCTGGGCGTCAGATACGCTCGGCGATGAGCGCCTTGGGGAAGCGCTTGAGGCAATTGATATCATGGAGCATCCCAGCATCAGATCCATCAGGGAGGCTCTCATCAGGGTTATAGAAGATTCTCTGAATAGCCGCCCGCGTTTGAAAATCATTTCTGCCCCGGAAGGGGAGGAGTTCGACTTTCTGAAGTCTGTCAGTTTTGTATTTCCTACAGGACACAAGGCGGCAAGTCTTGAAGAGTTTGCAGACTGTATCAGCCGGATAAGCCTCAATTCCATCTATTTTCACATGTTTGAGGCAAGGTTAAGGCTTGAACGGCCTACCAATGACTTTTCAAACTGGCTTGCAGCCTCGCTCAATGAAGATAGTCTGGCTGCAAAACTGGCGCAGACAGACCCGTATACGCAGACAGGTGAAGGGATAAGGTCCGCAATCCTGAGGATGCTGAATAAAAGGATTGCGGTTTTGAGGAGCGCAGGCAATGACAATGCTTGACAGATACGAGCCCATAGTCGGCAGGGGTGTGATTGATGAACTATATCTCCTCTCAGACCGTCTAAAAAACAGGTCTATTCAGCATATCAATTCCACCGCAGTAGGCGGGGGCGTTGCTGAAATCCTCAATCGAATGCTCCCTCTCCTGAAGGAAATCGGCGTCAATGCAAAGTGGGATGTTATAAAAGGGGGAGAGCAGTTTTTTGATGTAACAAAGAAGATACATAATGCCCTGCATGGAATGCGCGAGGCGATAACGCCTGAGATGTGGGATGTCTTCTGGAAGACCAACGAGCGTAATTGCGCAGAGCTGGAATGTTCGGCTGACATCGTGTTCATCCACGACCCGCAGCCCATAGCCCTCATAAACCAGAAGGATGCGAGGCGCAACAAATGGATATGGAGGTGTCATGTTGACATATCCAATGCCCAGACACGGGTCCTCGATGTATTGCGTGGGTATATCGTGAGATACGATGCAACGGTATTTTCAGCGCCGTCATTTGCAAAAGAGCTCCCGGTCAGACAGTTCCTCATATCCCCTTCCATTGACCCGCTGAGCGACAAAAACAGGGATCTGCCGCAGGAGGCTATTGATGAGGTTCTGTCATTCTATGGGATAAAAAATGACAAGCCGATGCTCACCCAGATTTCAAGATTCGATTATCTTAAAGATCCAATAGGTGTCATCGAGGTCTACAGAAAGGTTAAACGTTATATAGATTGCCAGCTGGTGCTGGCAGGAGGGACATCTGCCGACGATCCAGAGTCTGCTGAGGTCTTGCAGGCTGTAAGTCGTTCAGCAGAAGGGGATCCCGATATCCATATCCTGCTTATGCCTTATAACGATATCCATGTCAATGCGCTCCAGCGCGCCTCAACAGTGATTATTCAGAAATCCATACGCGAGGGTTTTGGCCTTACTGTTGCAGAGGCGCTGTGGAAGGGGAAACCGGTTGTGGCATCTGCTGTGGGCGGCATTCCCCTCCAGATAAGGCATAAATACCACGGTCTTTTGTGCCACAGCATTGACGGCGCAGCCGTTGCTGTAAAGCAGCTGCTCCAGAACCCTGAATACGCCCAAAGGCTTGGCGCCAACGGCAGGGAGCATGTGCGGCAGAACTTTTTGCTGACGCGCCATCTGAGAGAATATCTGTTGTTGTTCTTGTCACTCTATACTACTGAAGATATACTTTACCTATGAAGATAACACTGAGACTCATATTCGCCCTTGTCATTGCAGTAGCCAGCGTTGCAGGCGTATCTGCATATCTCACTGTTCAATCTGAAAAGGCCAGACTTACCTTAGAATTGGAGCACCGCGCATACCACATTGATAAAACCTTTCCCTATCAGCGTCAGTTTTGAGGGTTTTTTGGATAAAACGGTTGCGGGTGAAGAACGGGAGGCGCTTAAGAAAAATATACTCAAGGAGATAGGTGTTGAGGCAATATACCTTGGGGTAGGTGTTGACCGAATTGATTATACCAAGGGTATCCCTGAGCGCTTCAGGGCAATTGAGCGGTTTCTGGAGAAATACCCGGAATTTATGGAGAAGTTTACTTTTGTTGAACTGGGCGCCCCAAGCCGGACGCATATCAAACGATACCATGACCTGCTGGCAGAGGTGGAAGAGACAGTTGATGTAATCAACTGGCGTTTTCGCACAAAGGCATGGAAGCCGATTGTGTTTCTTAAGGGACATCACAGCCATGAAACCATCAATCCTTTCTACAGGGCATCCGATATCTGCATGGTAACTTACTTGCATGACGGGATGAATCTGGTTGCCAAGAAATTTGTTGCCTCCCGTGATGAGGATGATGGCGCGCTGATTCTCAGCCAATTCGCCGGCGCTTCCCGTGAGTTGAAAGATGCAATTATTATCAATCCTTATGACATTGAGGCCGGCAGACGCCATCTATATAAAAAATCGCCTTGTTTCTGGATTATGACGGGACATTAGTCCCGATCCGGAAAGACCCTGCGCAGTGTATCGTATCCGAAAAAATAAAAAAACAACTCCAATTGCTGGCCGGTTCTAATCGTTGTTATTTGACAATTTTAAGTGGAAGATCATTGTCGGATATAAAGAAAATGGTCGGCCTTCAGAATATCTATTATGGAGGCAATCACGGTTTTGATATCTCCGGCCCCCGGATAAGATATACGCATCCTCACACGCTATTAACAAAACCTGTTATTGATAAGATAAAACATTTGCTGGTAAAAGAGATTAAAAATATAGATGGCGCATGGATTGAGGATAAGAAATTTACCATAAGCCTTCACTTCCGCTCCGTTAAAAAGGAAGATATCTCATCTGTCAAAAATGTGTTGCATAGGGCGGTAGCCGATTTTTGTGAAAGCGAATCTTTATCTATAATCAAAGGCAAGAAGGTCCTGGAATTAGCTCCTTATACCTCATGGGATAAGGGGAGGGCTGCCCTTTGGATTTTAAGGCAATTGAAACATCGGTGTTTGCCAATATATATTGGCGATGACCGGACAGATGAGACTGCCTTTAAAGCGCTTCGCAAACAAGGTATTACGATACGGGTTGGGAAGTCAAAGAGGAGCGCCGCAGATTTCTATCTTAAGGGTTATTGGGAGGTTTCACGATTACTGCGGGAAATTTTACATTTTTTTTAATCCGTCATAGCCATCTTGACGCAATGTATCTTTGCTGGTAAGATAAAAACACTATGATATTAAATAACAAAAAAATAGTCCTTGGCATTACAGGCGGGATAGCTGCATACAAGGCCCTGGAGGTCGCAAGGATTTTCATTAAAAACGAGGCCCTGGTTTGGCCTGTTATGACAAAGGCAGCAGCAAATTTTATAACCCCGCTGAGCCTTCAGACAATTGCTGGAAATCCTGTCAGCCAGGATATGTTTGACCTTACCCATGAGTCACGGATTTCTCATATTGATTTGGCAGAAAAGGCGGATATTGTAGTTATTGCCCCTGCAACGGCAAATATCATAGGGAAGGTTGCATCAGGCATCGCGGATGACCTTTTGACAACTGTTATTATGGCCACAAATGCCCCTGTGCTTTTTGCGCCGGCAATGAATTCCAATATGTATGAAAATAAGATTGTCCAGCATAATATTGAAAAACTCAGAAAACTTGGCTACTGCTTCATTGGACCTGAAGATGGCGAGCTTGCCTGCGGTTATGAAGGCAAAGGGCGGCTTGCGCCGGTTGAGGATATTATAGATGCGGCAGAGGAATGTCTTGCGCCGAAAGATCTCAAGAATGAGAAGGTATTGGTTACTGCCGGGCCGACAAGAGAGGCAATAGACCCGGTAAGATTTATCTCCAATCCGTCGTCAGGCAGGATGGGATACGCTATTGCAAGGGCTGCCAGAAGACGGGGCGCAGAGGTTGTTCTGGTTAGCGGACCTTCTTATCTCAAGCCTCCAAGGGGTGTTACATTCATAAAAATCCAAACCGCAGAAGATATGGCAGAGGCCAGCATGAGACACTATCCCCAATCTACGATAGTTATAATGGCTGCTGCTGTATCTGACTACAGGCCAAAGATAAGCCATAGAAAGAAGGTAAAAAAAGAGGAGGCAAGGTTCAATATAGAGCTGGAGAGGACTCAGGATATACTTAAAGAGATGGGAAGGAGGAAAAGGGGTCAGTTCCTTGTTGGTTTTGCCCTTGAGACAGAAGATATACTGGCAAATGCAAGGAAAAAGCTGAAAGATAAAAAGCTTGATTTTATAATTGCAAATGGCCCTGCGAGTTTTGATGGAGAGGTAACACGGGTGACCGTTATAGGCAAGGAAGACGAGGTGGAAGAATTGCCCCTTTTGCCCAAAAATGAGGTGGCCGAGCGGATATTGGATAAGGTTGTAAAGGAGTTAAGGAGTTAAGGAGTTAAGGAGATTTTGGCGCATGGGTTTATTCTTCAGCTTTTAATTATGTGAAGGGCCTTTTCCATGGCGGTTTCCCAGTCTTTTCCATTCCGCTTCAACTTTTTTAAATGACTTCTTAATCTCTTAGCGGTATCTAATCTTGCCCTGCCGGTTGGGTCATCTCTGAAGCATTTTGCCTTAGGGCCGTGGGTTAAAAAATCCTTAATGGCTGTTAGAGAGCGGTTATAATATTCTCTTCGTTCCTCTGTGCTTAAAACCCATCTGGATGATGAGGAGAACATACTGACCATGTTCTGCCACTGTTCTAATCTATGTATGAGAAGTATGCTTGAAAAAATGGTCTTGTTTGTTCTGAAAGACAGGGGCGTGTCTTCAAGTATATTTTTTAAAAGACCGTCATTCCCCCGATGAACCCTTTTGGATATTCTGGAAGAGAGCTTCCAGACGCTTTTATCAGCGAGGGCGTCAAACCGTATCTCCCAGTATGTATGCTTGAGAACCCTGCTGGAAAATGATTGAATAAACTTTTCAGGGATATAATAGTTGTGGGCAATGGTGTCTGCTGCAAGATGGCTGATATACCCATAGGCAAAGGCCTTTTGAGAGTCTGTCCTGGCGCTTTTCAGCACCTTAAGGCCGATCCTCCAGTTATGGCAGTGTTTTAAAGTTTCTGTCATGTTTTTGCCAACAACTATATCAGCGCTTATATTCCCATAGAGATAATCATAAGGAAATGCCAGCAGAAGCCCCTGCAGCGACAGCGGCAGAAATCTCAAATTGTTTAATATGTCCCTGCCGAACTCCAGATGCGCTGCAGGCCCCCAAGCATATACATTGTCGGGAATAAGAACAAAAATGATAAAAATCATAATGGCTGAAAAATACATGATAAAATATTACAGCAAAAAAGATAGGATGTAAACCCAATAGATGGAGGTTGGAGATTAGAGAAGACAGTAAGCAGTGAGAGTTCGTAGAAACTGGCTTCGGCATGAGCCAGCCGAACGGTCTTTAGACCCGTTAAAGGAGATAATATGGCGGATACAGGAGTATTTTATAAGAAGTTAGCAACGGATGCAAAGAATTACCTCCTCTACCTGAAGGAGATTGGGATAGAAGAACTGCCTGTGCAAAAGACAGGGGTCAGGGGTCAGGGGGCACTTTCATCTCTTGAGTCTGTCCGTGAAGAGTTGGGGGATTGCAGGAGATGCAAACTACACGAACAAAGAACAAATATCGTCTTCGGAGTCGGCAATCCCAAAGCCAGGCTTATATTTGTCGGCGAAGGCCCGGGAGAGGATGAAGACCTTCAGGGAGAACCTTTTGTCGGCAGGGCAGGTCAGTTGTTGACAAAGATGATTGAGGCAATGGGATTAAAAAGAGGAGATGTGTATATCTGCAATGTTGTAAAATGCAGGCCGCCGGAAAACCGCCCCCCCCAGCCTGACGAAATTTTAACATGCCGGCCATTTCTTGAAAAACAGATCAACGCAATAAAACCGGAGATAATTGTCGCCCTCGGAACCCATGCGGCACAAACGCTTTTAAACACACCTGAAAAGATAAGCGCGCTTCGCGGAAGATTTCACTGGTACAGAAATAATATCTTACTCATGCCGACATTCCACCCTTCCTATCTCCTGAGGAGTCCGGAAAAGAAAAAAGAGGTATGGGAGGACATGAAAACTGTACTGGCCAAACTTGGATTAAAAGTCCCTGAAAGTAAAAAGCCAGTATGATATGCGCTATCGTTTATCATCCTGATTACCTTAGGCATAAAACCGGCGTTGGCCATCCTGAATCTCCTGACAGGCTGACAGCCATCATGCGCAGATTAGACGAGTCCGGCCTTCTTAAAAAACTAATCCTGATTGAACCTAATCCAGCCAAAGAAGAAGACATACTCCTTGTTCACTCAAAAAGGCATTTCGAGACAATAAAAAATGCATCTGAGGGCATTTATTGCAAATTGTTCCACATTGAGTTAAATTATAAATCATGGTCAGACTTGAAGAAATTATAGATAAAATATCCGCCTACAATCCTGCGGCAGACCTTGAGCTTATAAAAAAGGCATATATCTTTTCTGCCAAGGTTCATCAGGGGCAGGTGCGTTTATCAGGAGAGCCTTATCTCAGCCATATTATTGAGGTGGCCAATACTCTGGCAAATATGCAGATGGATGTGACAACCGTTGTGGCTGGTATCCTCCATGATACAGTTGAGGATACATTGACGACCATAGATAAGATTAAAGAGCTGTTTGGCGAAAATGTTGCAATGCTTGTGGACGGGGTTACAAAGATAGGAAAGATAAGTTTTGAGAGTAAGGGCGCATCAGGAGAGGAGCGTCAGGCAGAGAACTTCCGCAAAATGATAATTGCCATGGCAGAAGACATCAGGGTCATTATGATAAAACTTGCCGACAGGCTGCACAACATGCGGACGCTCTCTGCCCTTGCGCCTGAAAAAAGACTAAAAATAGCCCAGGAAACTATGGATATCTATGTGCCGATTGCAAATCGTCTCGGCATCGGCTGGATAAAAATAGAACTGGAAGACCTTTCCTTCAATTATCAGAAGCCTGATGACTACAAAGAACTTGAGGAGCGGCTTGCCACAGAAAAAGAGGAGAGGGAGAGATATATCCAGGAGGTTAAGGCAATCATAGAAAAGAGGCTTGCTGAATATACTTTGAAGGCTGAAGTTACCGGCAGGCCAAAGCATATTTACAGCATGTACAAGAAGATGTTGAAAGACGGGATTTCGCTTGAGCATATCTATGATGTCCTTGCATTCAGGATTATCGTGGGTACAGTTAAAGAATGTTACGAAGCCCTTGGTATTATCCACTCTGCATGGAAGCCGATACCGGGAAGATTTAAAGACTACATTGCCATACCTAAGCCAAATATGTATCAGTCTTTGCACACAAGCGTAATAGGGCCTTACGGCGAAAGGATTGAGATACAGATAAGGACAGAAGAGATGCATAAGATCGCAGAAGAGGGCATTGCAGCACACTGGAGATATAAGGAAGGCAAGGCAATGCTTGAAAAGGATGACAAGCAGTTTGCGTGGCTCAGGCAGATGATGGAGTGGCAGAAGGATACGAAGGATGCAAAGGAGTTCATGGATACTATGAAGATGGACCTCTTTTCCGAGGAGGTATTTGTCTTTACGCCAAAGGGCGCCGTAAAAGATCTGCCAAAAGGCGCTACGGCTGTGGATTTTGCGTATGCCGTGCATACAGATGTGGGACACAGATGCTCAGCCGCAAGGGTTAATGGAAGGCTTGTGCCTTTGAAATATCAGCTTAAAAACGGCGATATGGTGGAGATAATAACATCGCAGAATCACGCGCCAAGCAAGGACTGGCTTAATTTTGTAGTCACATCAAGGGCAAAGGCAAAGATAAGACAATTGGTAAAGACAGAAGAGCGCGAAAAGAGCATAACCCTTGGCAAGGAGATATGCGATAAGGACTTTAAAAGGCATGATGTGGACTTCCATAAACTGCTCAAATCAGGCGAATTGGATAAGATTGCAAGAGAAGGGTTTGGCCTTTCATCGGTTGACGACGCCCTTGCCGGCATAGGTTACGGCAAACTGTCCAGCCACCAGCTTCTGGGCAAACTTCTTCCGCCGGAAAAGATCCAGGCGCATCCGGAGGTATCTGCATTTAAAAAAGTTTTACAGAGATTTACCCCCTATAGATTCAATCGGGGGCTTAAAAAGGCCCCGCGTGAGGCTGTGCTTGTAAAAGGCATAGATGATGTTATGATAAAATTTGCAAAGTGTTGCAACCCACTGTATGGTGATGACATAGTGGGATTTATTAGCAGAGGTAGCGGTGTTGCTGTTCATTTAAAGAATTGTCCAAGCATAAAACACAGCGACACTGAACGGTTGATAGATGTTGCATGGGATAAAGGCTTAAAAACAGTCCGTCCTGCAAAGCTTAGGGTTGTATGCCATGACGAAAAGGGGCTGCTGGTAAATATGAGCAGCGTCATTACAGCGCAGGAGGCGAATATTATAAATGCCGCGATTACGACTACGGCTGACAAAAAAGCAATATGTATATTTGAGATAGAGGTAAACAGCCTTGAACATCTGATGAATATTATCAACGGCCTTAAGAAGGTTAAAAAGGTTATAAAGGTGGAAAGGGTGGAGGGGTAAATAATTGCATCTTGAAAGTTTTTTTGGCTTTTGCTAAAGTTTTATCATCCGGAGGGTTAGGCTAATGGTAAGTCACTGGTCTTGAAAACCAGCGGGCGAAAGCCCTTGGGGGTTCGAGTCCCTCACCCTCCGCCATCTATTATTAAGGGGTTAGCCATTTATGGTTAGCTCCTTTTCTGTTTCAACCGAAGGAATGCAGTCGATCTATTGGCGATAATAAACTGTTAGGCTGCTTTCCACGGCCTTTATGGCATCAGTTGCCGAACTCATTATTCCGCCAGTGTAACCAGAGCCTTCGCCTATCGGGTACAAGTTTTTTATGTTAATTGATTCATATCTATCGCTGCGTTTAATTCTTATCGGGGCCGAAGTCCTTGTTTCCGCACCTAACAATGTCGCATGATGCAAGATGGCAAGCGGATAATCCGTTTTCCATATATTAAATGCGGATAGAAGCGCTGTATTTACAAATGCCGGAAGAATACCGTTCATATCAACGGAAGCTGCCCCCATTGCCGAGGAGTTTTCATTCAAGCTGACTGAGGATTTTCCGGATAAATAATCTGCCAGATTCTGTGCCGGAATCTGCCATGTGCCTCCTACTGAATTAAAGGCCTTTCGTTCTATGGCCTTCTGAAATTCAATTCCGGCCAGGGGATCGGTCGAACCATAATCTCCTGTATTACAGGTTACTACTATTGCCGCATTGGAAAATGCCGATGCCCTCTGCGAATAACTCATGCCGTTTACGACAAGCATGCCGTCTTCAGAAGAAGCGTTTATCACCTCGCCTCCGGGGCACATGCAGAATGTATTTATTCCTCTCCCGTTTATTTTATCGTTGTAGTTAAAGGAATAGCTTGCGGCCCCGATACCGCAGTAATCCTTATATTTATCGCCGTATCTTAGAAGGTTTATAACCTCTACCGGGTGCTCAAGCCTCATGCCGACTGAAATCGGTTTTTGTTCAATAATAATGCCCTTTTTATGCATCATCTCAAACGTATCGCGCGCGGAATGTCCTACGGCAAGATAAATGCTCGTAGCCCGATATTCCTTCTCTCCGTTTATTACAACGCCCATTGCCTTATCATCCGATATAAGTATATCCGTCATTTTTGAGCCGTAATATATCTCACCGCCCTCCGCAAGGATATAGTCCCGTATATTACGCACTATTCGGCAGAGCACATCCGTTCCCAGATGAGGTTTACCGACATATGCTATCTTTTCCGGCGCACCGAACCTGATATACGTATCGAGGACTCTATTTACATATTCCGTATTGTTAATCCTTGAAAAGAGCTTGCCGTCGGAATATGAACCTGCTCCGCCTTCGCCGAACTGGATATTTGATTCGGGATTCAAAATCTTTTCTTTTATAAATTTTTGAATGTCTACAGAACGCTCTTCTATCTTTTTTCCCCTCTCAAATATAATGGGTTTAAGTCCATATTCGATAAGCTCAAGAGCTGCGAACATTCCTGCAGGGCCAAAACCTATAATGATAGGCTTATGAATAGAATTTATTTTTCTTCTTTCTGGCTTTATTTTTTCAGTGTATAAGGGAAAGGCATTCGCGTTGACAAAACTGTCCGGGGTATTTACAGCTATCGAAATATCGTAGTAGAACTGGTCTTTGTTGCTCGCATCAAGCGTTTTGGCGAGTATCTTAATAAAGCATATAGTCTCTTTGTAAATATTTAGCTTTTCCGAGACGGCCTTTACATATTCATCGACCCCATCCTTTTCAACGGGTATCCGCAAATTGTTTACTATTAAATTCAAAACACCTCCGACCTAAAATATTGCAGCTTACGCACAGCACGGATATTTCTTACTCGCCTGAGATTTATTAAAGCCATTTTGCACCTTCCGTAATATATTAATTTGGTATCATACTATAACGGGAAGAGAATTGTTAATAGATTAATTAGGAAAAAGGGTATACTGCTGGGGGTCAGACTTGATAATTGACATTGGGCTAAAAGAGGACTCTGCCTATTCAGCTAAGCATGGCGCATAGTTCTCAATCTACAACTCTCACTTTCAAAGACACCGTACTTTCCTATCTTCATCAATATTATTTTGTATTAAACCTGATATTTTATTCAACTATGGGTGAATCGAGAAATTCTATGGCAGGGTTGTTTTCGGAAAAATAGTTTAAAGACCAATCCGATGAGAAAAGAATAACCCTTCGCTCTTGATCGTCTGTTGCCAATGCCCCTCCTTGAGGCAAACGTCCTTCTAAGACTTTATTTTCTGGAGAGGAACCCAGCCATTTCAAAATCTTCCACGGCTTCATTTCAAGGCTGGACTCGGCTCCATATTCGTCTTTCAAACGATATTGTAAAACCTCGAACTGCAAAGGCCCTACAGCTCCCAAAAGAGGGGTCGTGCTCCGTGAGTGCTGCAGATAAAAGGCTTGTACAACGTCCTCGGCAAGAAGATGATCCAACCCCTTGCGGAAAGCTTTATAATTTGACGTTACCACATTTTGCAAATAGGCAAAATATTCCGGTGCAAAACGGGGAATTTCTTCAAGAACAAGATCGGAATCAGTACTGATCGTATCGCCTATACGAAAATCCAATTTTGTAACAAAACCAATTATATCGCCGGGATACGCCTCGCTAATAACCTCCCTGCTGCGTCCAAAAAGATTAAATGAATCCGACAAACGAATATCGCGCCCTGACCTGGCATGATAGAGCTTCATATCACGATAAAATCTACCTGAACAAACTCTGGCAAAAACCACTCGGTCCCTGTGTAAGTGGTTCATATTTGCCTGGACTTTAAAAACAAACGAGGAAAAGTGCAGGTGATCCAACGGAATCAAACCTTGTTTTGCTTTTCTGGGAACGGGTTCCGGCGAATATTCCAGGAATCCATTTAACAGCAAATCCACACCGAAATTATTGGCAGCACTTCCAAAAAAGACTGGTGTTGTTTTTCCATGAAGTACCGCGTTGATATCAAATCCGCCATGAGCATCGTCCAACATCTGCAACTCTTCAACAACATCAAGATACGTCTGCTCAAATAGCAGATCTTTAACGATCGGGTCTGCAAGGTCAGTTACAGAAACCGGTGCTTTATACGCTCCGCTCGGAACTTTTTCAAAAAGATGGACTTCCTTTTTAAGCCGGTCATAAATTCCTTTGAACTCCGCACCATTTCCCAAAGGCCAGTTAACCGGAAACGCATGCAGGTTAAGGACTTTTTCCAATTGATCAATCAGTTCCAATGACGATTTCGCGGGCCTGTCGAGTTTATTCATGAACGTGAAAATAGGAATGCCCCGTTTACGGCAGATCTCAAAAAGCTTGATAGTCTGGCTTTCAATGCCTTTCCCGGCATCGATCACCATTATAACCGAATCAACCGCCATCAAAACACGATATGTGTCCTCGGAAAAATCCTTATGTCCGGGAGTATCGAGCAGATTTAATTTGTAATCTCCATAATCAAATTGCAGAACCGTTGACGAGATCGAGATACCGCGCTTCTTTTCCAGCTCCATCCAATCAGAGGTGGTTTCGCGCTGCTTCTTCTTAGCTGTCACTGATCCGGCCAATTCCAAAGCTCCACCATATAACAACAACTTTTCAGTCAGAGTTGTTTTCCCAGCGTCGGGATGGGAAATAATAGCAAACGTCCTACGGCGCGAAGCTTCTCTTATGATCTGCTCATCCATATTTTATTTGTTCATCCTTTACAATTAATTATTATCTACTCTAAATCCTAAATCTGGGGACACCATACTCATTTGCGGCGTAAATAGGACACTTCGTCTGTCAGCATTTTGTATAGCGTAATTCCTAATGCATAAATATCAGTGCGCGGGTCTTTTGGATTTGCGCAACGATGGTGATGGAAGGTTGCAATTCATTATATCTATATAGGAATTTCTTCAGGTTTAAGCCAGATAATTTTGCCATTACGCCAGATGACAATCGGATTACCGGCTTGCTTATGGTGAAGGAGCGCCACTTGAACAGCCTTTTTTAAAGCTTTGTCTATCGGAACCCCTGCTTTAAAAATCTCATCTATTGTTTTTTCTGGTTTCTTTTTCATGCCTTGATTGTCCCACAAACATATCCCATATTTCAATATTGTTTATCTTTTTGTTCGTCCGCTGTCATAGCTATTCCAAATACTTTATTCTTTCTATCATCTCCGCTGGAGATGACAGATATTTTTTTAGTTCACGAGGCAGTTTTTCAGTCAGCTTATATGTAGAGACGCCTATTGGCTTTTTCGTATCTTTCAATGCATACGCAACTATTGTACGGTTTTTGTCCTTACATAATATAATTCCGCCTATCTCCAGAAAATCAAAGGAGTATTCATCTTTAATAGCAAGCTTTGCCTGATGACGATATTTTTCCGGTACAGTTTTATCAAAACTGGTCTGATTTGCCATATATCTTTCAAATGTGCCTGCTTCAAGCTGGTTTATCAGTACATCTTTTGTCCAGCCGAACTTCTTTGTTATCTTGATGTAAAACTCACGCTGAATATCATCCTTGCAGCGTTGCATTATGATGACATTTTTAGTCCAGCTAATTTCTCCAACCAATGGTTGGAGTTTTGAATCGTCCTTGTATGGTGAGTAGAACTGCCGCATATTCCATAGATTTTGGACAGAAAACCCCTGAATTCCCGGAAATTCCTTTTGCAAATCCTTTGCTAAGGTCTCTACAATTGCCTTGCCCCAGCCGAGATTCTCCTGCTTTGCCACAATTGATTATTATGTTAGGGGGAGAGATTTTGAAAGACGGGACAATAACATGATGAAACATTAGTTCTGAACAGGAATTCCTTCAGGCTTGATCCACACAATTTTACCATCGCGCCAGATAACAATCGGATTACTGGCGTGAGGTCGTAGAGTGCATAGACCATTTCGTAATCTATTTTTTATATTTGCGAATTTAAGATTTACGGGAAGCGTCCCTATATTTCCCCCAAGAAGAAAGACCTGATCCCCTTCCTTGCGCATGGAACAGCTAAAACCGTCAGTTCTTTCTCCCCGGAATCATGGGCAGGATCATGGGCACTTCTTTTTGATAATTTCTGTAAACAGCTCCTAATTCCCTTGATAGACGCCTGTCTTCCCTGACTGTGCCGATAATCATATATATAGCAAGAATAAGATATCCGAGAAATTGTGGTAATGGGGCGCCTGTCATTGATGCCGCAAAAAATATGATGCCTCCGAAATACATTGGATGCCGCACTATCCCATATAATCCTCGTTTACTAATAACCGTTTCTTTTTCTTTCTGTTGATCTCCGTATACCTTTTGCCTGATCCCGATAAACTCACGTATATCAATGGAAGCAAACGATCCTGCAATTACTATTACTCCGGAAGCCAATAGAATATATTTACATATCACCAGAAAAGGAGAGAGAGCTATAATAATCGGACCAGGTATTGTACTCTGCCAGTATAACAGAGGCAATACTGTTATGATAGAAAACAAATTATAGAAAATCCGGTAAAAGGCGAATTTTTCTCCCAACTGCTTTTTAAATTTTGTAGTTGTTTTTGTTGCAACAAGGAAACTGTGCAGAAAGCACCAGAGAATCCAGAGAGCGCATAAGAGAAAATATTCCATTAGTGATTAGTCTAAATTGAATTAAGGGTAATATCAATTGAATTAATGACAAGAAAATAGACCGGATCCTCGCCCCCCAGATCCTAATGAACGGCAGACCTAAGGGAAAAACGGGTCAGGCCGACCAAGACTGGCCAGTAAAAAACATGATTAATACGGGAAGTTCTCCTTTATTGTCCTGGAGTTTTTGCATATAAATAATTTCATGTCCTCAGGAATGGGCGCTTCAAATACCGCCAATTCATTAGATATAGGATGGCGTATCTCAAGACGTGATGCGTGAAGAAGGTGCCGCGGAACCTCCATCCATGGGAGCGGCTCATAATTTCCATCCTTGACTTTTCTTATAAATTCAAGAAATTCATTGTCTGTCCTGCCATAGAGCTTATCGCCCACCAGAGGATGACCAACGTGTGCCAGATGAATCCTTATCTGGTTCGTCCTGCCCGTTACCGGAATGCACCTTACCACAGTTGACGACGCAAAACGTTCCATAACCTCGAAAGAAGTGGCAGCATATTTAGCGCCTTCAACTTTTTCGGTCACTACTTTCCTTCTTATCGAAATACAGCTATCCTTATCATGCGCCAAATAACCCTTGACCTCAAACGAGGGGTCTCTGACAACTCCACGGACAACCGCAATATACTCCTTTGCCACTTCGCCAGCTTCAAATTGCCGCAATAGAGACCTGTGAGCAATATTCGTTTTAGCAGCGATGATGATGCCGCTTGTTTCACGGTCCAGTCTGTGCGCTAAATGTATAGTGCCGCTAAATCCACTGCCTGTCATGCGTTCACGCAAACGATTGATTAATGTATTCTTGATGTAGTTGCCATCCGCATGCGATGGCAAATTCCCAGGCTTATTCACAACTATAAATGTTTCTTCCTCATGGATAATTTGAAAATTCATATCAACGGGAGGTTCTCGGTGAAAATCGGAATACACGACAATATCATTTATTTTCAGCAGATGATCAGGCTTTATCTCCCTGCTGTTAACCGTCACCTTCCCAATTCTTATAATCTGCTCCCATTCCTCAGGAGTACGATACTTGAACCGCTCTGAAAGAAAATCCATCAAACTTCTGCCTGCAAAGCGCGATGAGATTTTCGATGAAAGTGTTGTTTTTTCTGTCATTGGATGTTCGCCTTTAAGAGCAGGGGACGTTGATACCTAAACATCATATTGCTTTTACATCCTTGTTACCAAATAAACGCGATATGCTGGCTGATGCAACACCCAAATGACGAGCCATTTCCGCCGATGATAAGCCAAGTTCCGCACGGCCGCGCGAAGCAATGACCGCCCTCAACCGGCTAACTACCCGCCTGCGCACGCCGTTCATGACTTCCATCGGGCTGATGCCGGTCTTATCGCACTCTTGGTCGATAATTTTTCGCAGAGTCATCCCGGATCGTTTTAACTTGAGCTGACGAAGTTCCCGCTCTTCAGTCTCTTTGAGCACCGCATGAACAAAGTCACTGCTGCCCAGTATCCGCTCATCACCCTCATCATTCATCCCGATTCTGCGTCTGGCTATGACTTGGGACCAGCCTCCAAGACTGCGGAGAAGCCCGCCGCCTGTCAACTCGCTCTGGCGTCCTAATCCGATCCCTTCCAGCATGAACTTGCGATACTCCGACAGGCTTTTTCGTCTCGTGCTGCCAAACTGCAACAGCACATAATCAGGGTTCATCCAAGAATGCTTGGCTTTTCCAATAATAGCCCTATGGCCGCAAAAGATATAGTTGTCAAGTTCTTCTATTGTCTTGATGGTGTTTGCTCTGATTGGATTTAGGTGGATGTATCGAACCAATGCAATAAGGTAGCTGTCCTCATCGCAGAGAATTGATTTGTAACGGTTTTCGAACAAATGTCCGCTGCGCTTATGGCGGCGGTTGTAATATTGTGCATACCAAGTGAGAAGTTTCCTCATTACAGCGGATATGCCATGGTTGCCGCTCTTAAAAAGAATATGGACGTGGTTATCCATTAATACCCAGGCAAAGACAGAACAATCTCCATCTTTAACATTCTGTCCGAGGCGTTCAAGAAAACGTTCTTTGTCCTGATTGTCATCGAATATATTAGCCTTGTTGATTCCACGCACCATGATATGGTGTAGCGCTCCTGGCGCATCGAGTCTTGCCTGTCGCGACATAACGAAATGTTATGAAAAATAATAGCTCTTGTCAACCAATTAGTTTATTAGGTATCAACGTCCCCTAATTCTCTATGAATGAGTTAATCACCTGCGGCAATATATTTAATATATCCCCTGCCATCATGCCAACCTGCCCCTTTTCCTTTGCCGCCTCATCCCCTGCCAATCCATGCAGATATACCCCTATCCTTGCGGCATCAATATGGCTGTAA
>JAUYHF010000067.1 GCA_030690165.1 Deltaproteobacteria bacterium
GAGTATGTCCTTTCCTGCCATTCTGCCCTCCTTAAAATAAGGACAGTTTAGCATCTCTGAATTAGAGCCTGCCCCTGAAGGCTTTAATCAGTGGACATTTCTACTTTGGCAGAATAGGACATTATCACTTTGGGATTACACAAGAAAATTATCATCAATCATGCTAAAAATATGACAATCTCCAACACCAAAGATTTTGGGTGTGATGGTAAAAAGATTTTCTTGACAAGTATCATAAGTATCAACTATAATTAAATCATCTGTTAAATGCCCATTAAGGAGGGATATATGCGCAAAAAAATGATTGTGCTTGCGGTTATACTGTCCATTGCAGTTCCAGCGCTTCCTTCCCGCGTTTTTGCAGCGGATGACAGCGTAATGATGCAAAATATATTTAAAGATACATTGTATGGAGGCGCTATTGGCGCAGTTATAGGGGTTGGATTTATGCTGCTAAGAGGCAAACCAACAGACCATTGGAATTATGTGGCCTACGGCGCAGGAGGCGGTATCATAGCAGGCGCTGCTATTGGTATGGCCAGTTCTACAAAGGCGCTGGCTGAGATAGAGGGTGGCAGAATAACTTTAAATGTGCCTGAGCTAAAAACCGATATTGTTCAGGATAAACGCGATGAGAAAATAGAGGTGGTAAGGCATTTATCTCTTTTGCGTTATAATTTTTGAATAACAGTTGCTAATCTTAAGCCCTGCATACTAAAATAGGCATTGCAGGGCTTTTTTAGCTTTCAAGATACAAAAGTTGAAACAGCGATTTATAATAAACGGAGGATAAAAAATGTACGCTGTAATAAGGACGGGCGGGAAACAACAGACTGTTGCTGAAGGTGATGTAATAAAAGTAGAAAAATTATCTGGCGATGCAGGCAGCCAGATAGAATTTAAAGATGTATTAATGGTTGGAAGCGATAAAGAGATAAAGGTCGGCCAGCCAACGCTTGTCAATGTCAAAGTTGTAGGTGAGGTTGTTGAACAGGGCAAGTCTAAAAAGGTTATTGCGTTCAAGATGAAACGTCGGAAGGGATTTCACAAGAAGATTGGGCACAGGCAACAATTTACAAGTGTCCGAATAAAAGAAATAAAGGCATAAAAAATACAGGTAGAGGTAAAGAAGATACGAGGTTTTGTTTTTCTCTACTATACCTGTTTTATTGAGGGAGGAAGAAATGGCTCATAAAAAAGCAGGCGGGAGTTCCAGAAATGGCAGGGACAGCAATGGGCAGAGGCGCGGTGTAAAGAGGTACGGAGGGCAGGTTGTTTCTGCAGGAAGCATTCTCGTTCGCCAGGTAGGAACAAAGATATATCCAGGAGTGAATGTAGGGCTTGGAAAGGACTACACGCTTTATGCCAGGATTGAAGGTGTTGTTCAATATGAAGACAGGGGTAACAGAAAACAGGTAAACATTGTGCCGCTTTCATAACGGCAGGCTAATTGATACTCAATCTTTTCTTTAAGGCGAGGGCAAAAGAACTATTCCATGATCCCTCGCCTTTTTATTTTCTATAGAGGTCTAACGGGATGAAATTTATTGATGAGGCTTTAATTGATATTAAGGCCGGAGGAGGCGGAAGAGGCTGTATAAGCTTCAGGAGGGAGAAGTATATCCCAAGGGGTGGTCCTGACGGCGGGAATGGCGGAAAAGGCGGGGATGTTTATATTACGGCCGCCACCGGGCTTTCAAGCCTTTTGGATTTTAGATACAAAAAACACTATACAGCAGAAAGAGGAGAACATGGTCAGGGTAGTAATTGCACAGGCAAGGACGGTCAGGACATTATGATCAGGGTTCCTGTGGGAACAGTTATAAAAGATGCCGAAACAGGAGCGGTCGTAGAGGATATGGCCGCGGATGGCCAAAGGATTGTCATTGCAAAAGGCGGGAGGGGAGGAAAAGGAAATGCCCACTTTACCACCTCAACACATCAGGCCCCAAAATTTGCCCAACCAGGGGAAGCTGGTGAGGAGAGGCAGCTTAAGCTTGAGCTAAAACTTTTAGCGGATGTAGGTATTATAGGATTTCCAAATGCCGGTAAATCTACTCTCATATCCCATATATCGGCAGCAAAACCAAAGATAGCCGATTATCCTTTTACAACCTTGCAACCTCATCTTGGGGTTGTAAAATTCGGAGAGTATCAGGATTTTGTTGTTGCAGATATACCAGGGCTTATAGAGGGCGCGCATAGAGGAAAGGGGCTCGGCATAAAATTCTTAAAACATATTGAAAGAACGAGCCTGTTTATACATCTCATAGATATTTCTCCTCAAACAGAAAGAGACCCTAAGAAAGACTTTGAAATAATAAATAAAGAACTTAAGGCATGGAATCCTGATATGGCAAAAAAACCTCAAGTTGTTGCCCTTAACAAAACAGATATCACAGAGGCAAGGGAGAGGCTTCATGGGCTGCTTAAGTTTTTTAAGACAAAAGGTTTAACTGCCTTTGCTATATCTGCTGCCACGGGGGAAGGGCTGGATAAGCTGATAAAATATACAGGGGCAATGGTGACAAGGCTTAAACATCCTTAGCGCATCTAAAACCAAGGTTATTTATCCTTGTCTCAGGTTTATATCCAACACGTGTAAATGTCCGCGCAAATCTGTGGCTTAGTCCCCATGAGCCGCCTCTAACTGCCTTTCTCTTATCATCATAGTTGGAGTTTGTCCATTCCCATACATTACCTGCCATATCGTAGAGACCGTAAGGGCTTTTGCCATTTTCATATGCATTGATCTTTGTTGTTCCTACGATACCGGCGAGGCTGGTGTTTGCCTTACTTGAGTCAAACTCATTTCCCCATGGATATGTGCGGCCGTCAGCGCCCCTGCTTGCTTTTTCCCATTCCTCTTCAATAGGCAGCCGCTTGCCTTGCCATTTACAGTATACTGATGCATCATCAAAGCTTACAAATACAATAGGATGATCTTTCTTGTCTTCCGGGTAGCCATATACCATCCAGTTAGTCGGCTCCCTATGTTTTGTCTGTTTAACAAATTGTCTATATTGTTCATTTGTTATCTCAAAGATATCTATATAAAACGCCTTGAGGTAGGCTTTTCTCTCTGGGATTTCATCTTGTTCCCCCATATTGCTTCCCATTATGAATTCACCTTCCGGTATCAAGGCCATACCTTGAGGCAGCCTGTTACAACCTGGTAGTATAAATATAACTATTAGCCACATAATGGCTGAAACTCTGTATGTGTTTAAACTAATTCCCAACATCTATTTAACCTCAGATGATTTTGCGCATCGGATACCGCCGTCATTTCCTGCCCCGACTGGAAAATAATAGCGCCTGGATGAAGTACGGGCATATATCTTGCCCATGATGTAATGACCAAGCACGCTGCCTGCCCCGCCGCGCAATACCCTGGATGTCTCGCCAAAATCCTTATTCTCTGCTTTACTTCCGGGGTATGGTTTATACCAGGCATCCACCCATTCCATTATATTTCCGCCCATATCATATACGCCGTAGTAACTCTTATCTGTTTCAAAGCTTCCAACAGCCGTTGTAGCTCCTTTAGTGAGGTTTGCCTTTTTTTCATCATATTCATCACCCCATGGATAT
>JAUYHF010000068.1 GCA_030690165.1 Deltaproteobacteria bacterium
CTATCTGGTCATTGGTAAGACCAGTTTCATAAAACAATTCCTGGGAATAAAGGTTCTCCCCGATTATGACGTGTTTTGATAACGCGGCAGGGTCGCCTGTAAAGCCGAAGTCCAAGCCGTAGAAGGGGTCGCCATCAGGCAGTACATCCACCTGTTCAAAGAACGGATGAACCAAGCCCTCGACTTTTCCGATAAGCCCGTCAATATATATTCGTTTCCAGTTTGGGTCTCTTGCTCCCATACCCAATATATTTTCAACCACAGACTGAGGGATAACATTTATGGCATCTTTATAAGTGCAATGAATGTATTTACTATTCTCATCATCAACCAAATCATTACTATGAAACCAGAACTCACTTGTAGGGTTCCAATCGGCAATAGTGAATGTCTTTGTTCTGGCATCTAACTCCCTGAAAGCATCATAAGGAATGTTATTTGCTTCATTAACAAAAAGAATATCTCGCCGTGCCCCTCTTTGCTTGGATGGGTCATCGGCAGAGAAAAACTCTATTTTCGCAAAATCAAATGTATAGATAAAATCAGTCTTGTTGTAATTATTAGGAATCAGGTTGTCGCCCATGATATTCTGGAAATCCCTCAGGCAACCACGTTTGATATGGGGGATGGACTCGCTTACTATTGAAATAAGAATGGGGAATTTGGCCTTTTCAGCAATAAGCACAAGAAGTTGCACAACTGAAAAAGTTTTACTTGCCGCAGTCCCGCCTTCCACCCAGACGTGTCGCTTGCCAGTATCCCAGGCTTCAATCAGTTGTTCAAAGACTACGGTTGTGTCCACTGACACCTTCCTTTACTTGCCATTGTAGCAACTTTACGATTTATCATTGGGACCTGTCTGACTTCGCCTAATTGGGGTGTCTCAGTCTCCATTTAGCCTATTCCCTATTCTATCCACCAATTCTTTTGACTTCTCGCTTGTAACATTGATAATCCAATTATAGGTATTCCCGCCCGGTTTCCCTTTGTCTTCTTTTTTGAACTGCGGTATCATACCGCCATACAGGTCTTCCGCAGCCTCTATTATAGCCTTAAGCAAATTGGCTGTAGCTCCCTTCTGGCTTGCAGGTATATCTTCCTTATCAATAATCTTCGCCCCATGCAGGAATCCCCTTTCTATGTTTTTCATGATTCCGATATAAACCTGGTCAGCCCAATCCGAATCTTCTACCAGTTGGTCTTTGACAAACTGTACACTTACCTGT
>JAUYHF010000069.1 GCA_030690165.1 Deltaproteobacteria bacterium
TATTTTTAATTATATTGAAATATTCTATAATCGAAAGAGACGTCACTCAACACTGGGGTATCTTTCTCCAGTATCTTATGAGCTCGAATCTATGGTAGCCTAACCTAACTTAGTGTCCTTAAATTCGGGGGAAGTCCAAAAACCCTTTCTACTAATTTGCCGCCCCTGATATGTTTTTCCACGATCTCTGCTATATCAGCTTCGGCCACATTATGATACCAGATCCCTTCCGGATATATAACAACAGCAGGACACAGCCCGCCTTTTGGATTGGTTTCCTTGCATACACTAAGACATCCGCTCTTGGAGGTTTTAATCTCTGCGGCCAAACCTTCCGAATCTAATCTGTCTCTTAAAACCTCAAGCAGTCTTTCAGAACCGGCAGCAGAACAGTTTTTACCGTGGCATACAAAAATGTGAAGTTTATACGGTTTCATCGCAAAGTGAATGCAAAGAATATCCGTTTAAAATATCCATGTCAAGATATTTTGTATAAAAAAGATAAATGGCTAAGGTCAGATTGTCAGCCCGGGTTACCTGCCCAAGTGAGTAGTTGACAGAGGTTGGATTTTAGGTTGATAATTACTAATAGACTTTGCCTCTTGAATATTGGACTGGAAACATGGTAGTAATACTAGTAATAGTATAGGAAAAAATGTAGTATTTGGCAGAGGTTAATGTAATCCTATGTCTATTGTGAAAAAGAAGATAAAACCGAAAAATGGGTCAACGTTATCGCCATCAAAGATAAATATCTTAAGATGAGTGCGGGAGGGCAAGACAAATGAGGAGATAGGAAAGATAATAGGGAAAACAAAGTGGAAGGGGTCCAAGGTCGAATCCTTGAACCCTTATGCGAAGGAAGGGCTTATGGCTGAAAAAAGAAATATTAGTAAGCGGTAGTAAGCAGGGAAGGGAGATATGCTTAATGGAAGATAGCACAAAAGACCGCAGGCAAGCCAGGTTGTTGGTTAAAAAGGAAGTGCTGATAAATAATGCTGTTAGAGGCTATGTCCTGGATATAAGCGAAGGCGGCATGTTCATATACACGCAGATCCCGTTTCCAAAAGGCAGGCTGATTGACTTGAATTTTACCCTTGCTGAAGGCGATCTCCCGATTAAGGCACAGGCGCGTGTTTCGTTTGTACAGGAAGGCGTCGGCGTTGGTGTGGTATTTATAAATAACAGTCAGGCTACTTTGGAAAGACTAAAAAGATTTATAGCGGAGAATATGGATGCCCACCCCCTCGGAGCAGAGGCCGCTGATGTTGATAAGAGGAAGAAAGTCTTGCTTGTTGATGATTTGGCCTCGGCAAGGAATATATATAAAAATAAGCTGGTGCTGGCAGGTTGTGCCGTAAGAGAAGCGGCAAGCGGCATGGATGCAATAAAACTTATTAACAAGGAAGTACCTGACCTCTTGATAATAGACCTTCAGATGGAGGGGATGGACGGCGTGAAACTGATACAGCTCCTGCGCGCCAATGAAGCATGGAAGAAGATAAAGGTTGTTGTGCTTTCAGGAAAGATAACCTCACAGGAGGTTGAAAAGATTGCCTCATTCGGCATAACAGACTTTCTTTCGAAGATGACAACAACCCCGAATAAGCTCGCAGAGCGGGTAAAACAGATACTGGAATCATAGCTATATACCATAGCTAAAGCCCTGTTTCTATGTTGCAAGTGTGGTAACAATAAACTAATTTTCTAAAAAGCCCCCGGTATAGGATCGGTGGGCTTTTTTTTGACAAAAAAAGATAAGGTCTTGTAGTTATTGACAATTCCTGTTTTAGGGTATATTATCTTGCCTGATTAAGAACCCCCACACCCTCACCCTTTATCCCCCTCACGGAGGGGGACAGGGGGAGGGTGTGGGGGACGGATTTATAAACGGAGGGCTAAATCTGTGCTAATAAGATGTTGGGGTTCAAGGGGATCCATTCCTGTTTCAGGCAAGGAATATCTGAAATACGGCGGCGACACCACTTGCATAGAGCTTCGGACAAAGGACGATAATATCGTTATAATAGACGCCGGATCAGGCATAAGGAGGCTTGGGAACAGTCTTGTAAAGGAAAAAAGGAAGGAACTCAACATAATCTTTACCCACGCCCACTGGGACCACATCCTTGGATTTCCGTTTTTCAAACCATTATATATCAAAGACACACGGATAAATATGCTGGGGGCTTCTCTTGCGCAGGAATCCATAAAACAGATTATATCAAAAACCATGCAAGCGCCTAACTTTCCAGTGAGGTTTGAAGATATGAAGGCGGAGATATCATACATAGGCGCATGCCCTGAGTGGTTCAGAATAAAGGGGCTTTCCATAGAGTCTATTCATTTAAGCCATCCAAACCAGGGGATGGGCTACAAATTCAGCGAGAACGGCAAAAACTTTGTATTCATCACTGATAACGAGCTTACCTATATCCATCCCGGCGGGCTTAAATTTGAGGATTACATAGAATTCTCCAGAGGGGCGGATCTTTTAATCCATGATTCAGAATATCTGCCGGAGGAGTATAATAAGTTTACAAAGACATGGGGACATTCTGTTTATTTAGACAGCCTGACCCTTGCCCTTGAGGCAGGCGTAAAAAGATTTGGGCTGTTTCACCACAATCAGGAACGGACAGATGAGCAAATAGACAGCATGGTTACCGACTGCAGAAGGATAATAAGGGAAAGGGGCTCAAATATGGAATGCTTCGCAGTTGCAAAAGATATGGAGATAACGTTGTAAAAAGCAAGCGGTAAAAACGTCTTCAAAGGAGGCATATTATGCTGGCAGAGTTTAGCATTGTTCCAATTGGTGTTGGCGAGAGCATGGGAGACCAGATTGCGCGAGTCTTGAAGATTGTAGATGAGAGCGGTCTTCCCTATAAAGCAAACCCTATGGGAACCGTAATTGAGGGCAACTGGGATGAAGTGATGGCAATTATAAAGAGATGTCATCAGGAAGTGCTTAAGATTTCGCCGCGGGCTTTAATATCTATCTCTGTTGACGACCGCCCCGGCAAACCCAACCGCATAACAGAGAAACTAAAATCCGTTGAAAAAAGATTGGGTAAAGAAGTTAAGAAATAAGGCATTACAAACATAATAAAATGGAATCTCATCTAAAACAGCTATTTACTGCCGAGGAAATCCATCTTGCCGTAAGCCGGCTTGCCAATGAGATAAGGATGGATTATACAGGCAAGGCGCCGCTTCTCATAGGCATATTAAAAGGCTCTTTTATCTTTCTGGCAGATTTAATAAGAACGTTGCAAATACCTCTTGAAATAGATTTCATAAGGGCTGCAAGCTATGGAGCGATAGATGTAAGCTCAGGCGCTGTGCGGATTACAAAGGATATAGACGTCGGCATTGAAAACAGAGATGTACTAGTTGTAGAGGACATAGTGGATACAGGGCTTACACTGGATGTTATCCTTAAACACCTGAAGACAAAAAAACCAGCCTCTTTAAAGACCTGCGCGCTTATTGACAAACCTCATCGCAGACAGTTGCCTCTAAAAATAGATTATCTTGGCTTCTATGCAAAAGATGTTTTCCTTGTAGGATACGGCCTTGACTATAATGAGAAATACCGATACCTGCCGGGTATATATGTGATGGAAAAGGCTTGATATATGCCGCTTCCGCCGATTATAAGCGCATTGCTGAAAAAAGAAGCCTATCCTGATTTGCCTGACACAATAGAACTCGGACAGACTCATATCTCCTATCTTTTCCTTACCCCCAAATATGTCTATAAAATAAAAAAACCTGTTGATTTCGGCTTTTTGAATTTTACAACCCTTGAAAAGAGAAGATTTTTCTGCCATCAGGAGATCGCCCTTAACAAGAGGCTTTCGCCTGATATCTATATTGGCGTGGTAGAGATAAATAAGAAGAACGGTGAATTTGTATTTGAAGGCAAAGGGGATGCGGTTGAATATGCGGTCAAGATGAAAAGGCTCCCTTCTGACAAGATGATGGACAGGATGCTCAAGACAGGAAGTGCAACAGAGCCTATGGTTAAACGGATAGCGGATGTCATAGCAGACTTCCACAAGAGGGCAAAGACAAATCTTTATATATCCGGGTTTGGCCATCCCTCTGTCATAGAAAAAAATACGGAGGAAAATTTTACTCAGACACAAAACTATATCGGAAGGACAGTTACGAAGGCGCAGTTTGATATAATTAAAAATTATACTCAAAACTTCCTAAAGGCAAGGCACGGGCTATTTACAAAAAGGACTGAAAAGGGTTTTATAAAAGACTGCCACGGGGATATACACTCAGAGCATATCTGCATAACAAACGGCATCTATATCTTTGACTGCATAGAATTCAATGAAAGATTCAGGTATTCAGATACGGCTGCGGACAGCGCCTTCCTTGCAATGGACCTGGATTTTTACAACTGCCATGATTTATCAAAGACCTTTTGCAGTGAATATATCCATATGTCTAAAGATAAAGATGCCGGTGAGCTGTTGGATTTTTATAAATGTTACAGGGCATATGTAAGGGGCAAGGTAGAGGGCTTTAAAACAGACCAGAAGGAGGCGCCGCAGAAAGAAAGGGAAAACGCGGCATTAAAGGCAAAGAGATATTTTTACCTTGCAAGACTTTATGCGACAGGGGGTTGCAGACCCATCCTGATACTGATATGCGGGCTTACAGGAACAGGGAAAACCACAATCGCCAATGCCCTGGCAGCAGAAACCGGGATGAAGGTTATATCATCCGATATTGTGAGAAAGAAACTGGCGCTCATCCGGCCATCCGAGCATAGATTTGAAAGGTTTGGCGAAGGGATATATACAGAGGAGTTCACAGAAAAGACTTACTTAGAAATGTTCAAAATGGGAGAGGGTTTTTTGAAAAAAGGCGTCTCCGTGATTCTGGACGCCACATTTCAAAAAGTCAAGATTAGGCAAGAGGCAATGGGACTGGCAAAAAAGCTCGGGGCAGAATTCCATATTATTGAATGCACTGCCAGCGAGGATATAATACAACAGCGCTTAGATAAGAGGGCAAAACAAGAGGGAGTTGTTTCAGACGGCAGGTGGGAAATATATGAAAAACAAAAACAAACCTACGAAACAACAAAAAAACCTCATACTCAGATAAACACATCGCTTGATATTGATAAGATAAAAAATATGGCGCTTGATAAAATATTTGGGTAAAGGGAACCAACTCCTGCCGGCAAATATAACTCAAAAAACTATAATATATCCACAATAGCCTGCGTACATCAGTATAAGCGCCGCGCCCTTTAGACGGCCTATCGTCGCGCTGCTTGTTTTCATAAAGACAAAGAGTGCAAGGCTTATAAATATCATCACAGGCATATGCAGTTTTAATGCCTCCGGATTTACTGCTACGGGCTGGATTGTCCCTGTTATCCCGAGTATAAATAGTATATTAAAAATGTTGCTGCCGACAATATTCCCTATGCTTATATCCGCCTCTTTTTTAAATACGGCAACTGCGGATGTGGCAAGCTCAGGCAGAGATGTCCCCACAGCAACTATTGTCATTCCTATAATCAACTCGCTTATACCCATTGCCCTGGCAATGGAAAGAGCAGCCCTGACTAAAATCTCTGCGCCTGCAATCAGAACTGCAAACCCTGCGGCAATGAGAATTAAATCTTTTGTAATACTGTCCTTCTTTTGTAAAAACTCCTTATATTCTTCCTTGACCCTTTTAGACTCTTTTTTGGAAACCTTTATTGTATAAACAATATATGCTGTAAAGATTGCGGCAAATAAAATACTGTCTATGCGTGAAATAATCCCGTCTATCGAAACAATAAAAAGGATAACTGCTGCAAATACCATAAACGGGATTTCAAACCTGACAAGCTTCATGTGAACTGAAAGGGGATATATAATTGCGGATAACCCAAGGATAAGCCCGATATTTACAATATTGCTGCCAACTATATTGCCAAGGGCAATATCAGGCAGACCCTTCAACGCTCCGATGAAACTTACAACAAACTCAGGCATTGATGTGCCAAAGGCAACAACCGTAAGGCCCACAACAACAGGCTGAATATTCAATGAGATTGCAAGCCTGGCGGCGCCCTTAACAAGCCAATTCGCTCCAAAATAAAGCGCTGTAAGGCCGGCAACAAAAAGCAGGATGTCCATCATAAAGGCATGTACCTGAATGCCTTTATCGGGGAGTAGCTGCAAGGTGCCTGTTTCAAGGCTGCCATTTCATCCCATCTCCCTTTCAATATCCCTGATGGATTTCTTTATTTCAAAAAAGGCCCTGCCAAAAGGCCCGGTTTTTTCCAATGTAACTACGAGATAGTAGCCCTCCTTGATGGTGGAGATGGCAACTCCGGCACGTTCTGTGGAAATGGCAATTGTCTTGACGCCATTCGCTTGTTTAAGGTTAAGCATTGCATCTCTTGCAAGATTAAGAATAATGCCTTTATGCGCGCCTATAGCAGGCATATCCATATCAGGAACTTTGGAAAAATCCGCTACTGCCTCCCCCTCCCAATCCAGCAAAATAGCGCCGGTAGCGCCTGGCGTCTTTGCAACAAGATTTTCTAATATGGCTTTGAAGGGCATAGTTTAATTCAACCGAACAGAAACAGTCTTTGATATCCCGGGCTCCTCCATTGTAATTCCAAACAATGTGTCCGCTATCTCCATTGTCCTTTTGTTATGGGTTATAAGGATGAACTGGGATTTTTTTGACATCTCTTTCAGAAAACCGTTGAACCTGTCTATATTGGCATCATCAAGCGGCGCATCCACCTCGTCTAAAAGACAGAAGGGGCTGGGTTTAATCAAGAATATGGAAAATATCAGCGATGTGGCTGTAAGCGCCTTTTCACCGCCTGAGAGAAGGCTTATGCTTTGTAATCTCTTGCCAGGAGGCTGGGCAACAATCTCTATGCCTGATTCAAGCAAATCTCCTTCATCAACAAGCCTGAGCTCAGCCTTGCCCCCCTGGAAGAATTTTGGAAAAACCTCCTGAAATTTTAGATTGATTGCATCAAATGTCTCCCTGAAAAGCTGCCTTGTTGTCCTGTTTATCCTATTTATTGCCTTGTGTAAGGTTTCAACTGAGTTGTTCAGGTCTGCTTGCTGGTCAAGAAGGAACTGGTGCCTTGTCTCAAGCTCTCTGTACTCCTCTATTGCGCCAAGGCTCACATCGCCGAGCTCTGCTATCTGCGTCCTGAGTTCATCCATCCTCGCTGTCATTGTCTCTCTCTCAATGACCTTCATATCTTCTGATGGAAGATAGCTCTCAATTGCAACGTTATATTTTTCAGTCATCTTCTCAACAAGATGGCTGAGGTTTAATTCCATTTCCTTTAAACTGAGGCTTACTGAACTCACTGCATCCTGAAGTTTGGTAATATCCTTTTTAACTGCATTTAATACCTCTTCAATCTGATGCGCCTCATCCGTGGTTTGATTAAGCATTTCCTGCTGCCGGATTTCCTGCCTGCGGATATCATCCATTGCCTTCAATGCATCTTCCAATTCTGTCTTTATCCCTGCTGCATTAGCCTCCTCTTCTGTTACCTCCCTCATTCCCATTTCTATATCAGCCTGTTTTTCCTTTACTCTATTCTCCACATCAGCAAGAAATTTTTCTTTGTCTTCAATCTGGCCTTTTACACCCCCGCGCCTTTCTCTGGAAGACGCAAGCTTAACCTTTATATCTGTAACAACCATGGAAAGCTCATCTTTTCTCCTATATAAGTTTGAAACCTCGTCTGTAACTGCCTGTAATACATTTTCTGCTTCCTTTAATTCAACCTCAATTGACTCTCTATCTTTTAAGAAATGAGCCTTCTTTGCCGCCGCTGTTCCTCTCTCTTTTCGGGCATCGCCAACCTCGGTCTCAAGAACATCCAGCCGCTGTTTTAAGCGGCTAATCTCCGCCTCTTCCCTTTTCAATTCTGCTTCAATATTTACAAGCTCTATCTCTTTTGAATGGCTGTCTTTTTTCAATCCATCCATATTTTTATGGCTTGCCTCTGCCTCGTTTTTTAAACCTTTTGTTTCATTCTCTGTCTCTGCAATCCTTTTTTCCAGAAGAGAAACAGACAGGGAAAGGTCTTTTATCTCCCTTCTTTTTTGGAGTATGCCTGCATCTTTTCCATTTGAATAACCGCCTGTTATAACCCCCTGCGGATCAATCATCTCGCCGTCAAGCGTCACAAATGTCTTGTCTATGCCGTTTGACTTCCATAATAGAACGGCATCATTCAAATTATTCACCAAAAACACATCTCCCAGAAGATACCTTGCAATCGGATAATAGCCGTCCTTTATCCTGACCTGATTGATAAGCTCCTGCGCGCCGGGATACGGATCGGATACCCCTTTCTCCTTCATCCTTACCTCTTTCAGAGGCACAAAACTTCCCCTCCCCTTAGCCTGCGTCTTTAAATACTCAACAGCCTCGACCCCTTCAGTCTGGCTTTCCACTATTATATACTGAAGCCTCTCGCCCAAAACAGTCTCAACCGCCTTTTCATGTTGGGAAGATGTCTCAATAACATCCGCCACAAGGCCGTGAATATGATTGTATTCTGAATCGCCTTCTTTCTTGTTAAGCATAATAGCCCTTACACCCTCATGAAGGCCTTCGAAATTTTTTCCCAGTTCCTTTAATGTATGAAGTCTGGAAGATGTATGAGTAAACTCTTCTTTCATGCCATTCAGCGCATTTCCCTTTTGTATAATTTTTACTTCCAGCTCTTTAAGCTGTTCAGAGGTCAACTCCTCACTTTTTTCTATATCTTTTTTATCATTTCCTGCTTCCTGCTTTCTGAAATTACAATTTACAATCTTCAATTTGCAATCTTCAATTGTCTTTTCCAGTTCCTCTTGCTCTCTCAAAGCCTTGCCGATGGAGAGGCTCAGCCTTTCTTCGTCTGTTAGCAATGCTGCGATATTGTTTCTTGTTTGTGTTATCCTGTTGCTTAATTCCTCTTTCTTCTTTCTCAACTCCTGGGCTTTGGCCCCTCTTTCCTGGCCTCTTTTTTCAACATCCTTCAGAATATCATCTTCATTTAAAAGTTTTACCTCTTCGCCCTCAACCGCAGCCTGTATTTCGGCTAAAAGCCTCATTAGCCCTTCAATCTCTTGTTTTACCGTATTCTGTTGAACATTCAACCCTTCTATCTCCTTTATAAGCCTCTCCTCATTTCTCCTAAGCTCCCCTACCCTCATCTCTTTTGCCTGAAGCGCTTTTTCTCTGTCCTTGATCTGACTATCCAGAAGAAATGCCTTTTGCCTTACGTCCTTTAAAACAGATTCTTCCTTCAGATGCCTCGCCTTTACCTCTTCAAGGCTGCTCCCTTTTTGTGATAGCGCAGTAGAAAGAAGAATATCCTTTTGCCTGAATTCCTCTAATTTTTTCTCTGCTTCAAGCCGCTTCTGCTTTAAGACCTTATGCTCCAAAGATGCCAAAAATAATTCAAATCCTTTCAATTCCTCTCTCATAGCCTTGTACTTCTCAGCCTTCTTTGCCTGACGGTTCAGGGAATTCATCTGCCTTTTTACTTCGCTGATTATATCGTTTAGTCTGACAAGGTTCTGCTTTGTAGCCTCCAGCCTCCGCAAGGCCGCATCTTTACGGTGCTTGAATTTATTGATGCCGGCAGCCTCTTCAAAAAGCATACGTCTTTCTTCAGGCTTTGCATTAACAAGCCAGCCGACCTGCCCCTGCTCAATGATGGAATATGCCCTTGTGCCAATACCGGTATCTGTAAAGAGGTCAACAATATCTTTTAGCCTGGACTGAACCTTGTTTATGTAATATTCGCTTTCACCTGAACGGTAGAGCCTCCTTGCTATCTCTATCTCAGTAAAATTCACATATTCTGCCGGGGCAATGCCTTCTTCATTGGAAAGCGTCAGCACTACCTCTGACATGCCGATGGGCTTTCTTGATTCACTGCCGTTAAATATAATGTCCTCCATAATCTTTCCGCGCAAGTGCCTCGCATTCTGCTCTCCAAGCACCCATCTTATGGCGTCAACTATATTACTCTTGCCGCAGCCGTTTGGGCCTACAATAGCAGTAACGCCCTTTGGAAATATAAGATTTGCCTTATCTACAAAGGATTTAAAACCGTGGATTTCAATTTTTTTGATTTTCATTTAAATATGCCTCACCCTCACCTTAATCCTCTCCCCTCAGGGGAGAAGGAAGGGTAAGGGGTATTTTTGAAAAAATCCTACCAGAGTTTTAATTTCTTGTAAAGGAAAAAATACAATAAGATGGGTAAGCCGTTTTAAAACACCACTATATGTAGTGGAAAACATGGGATTATAAATATTGGCCATAAACAAGAGAGAAATATGAGAAGCGGAGCGTGGGAGGGTTATTTGGGGGCTTGAGTCTATTTTGTGGTTTTCTGTATATAATACTGCTGGGCAATTGACAGCACATTGTTTACCAGCCAGTAAATGACAAGGCCGGACGGGAAGCTTAAAAACATAAATGTAAACACTACGGGCATTATAAGCATCATCTTTGCCTGGACCGGGTCCATGGCAGAAGGCGTCATCTTTTGCTGTATCAGCATTGTTGCGCCCATAAGGATTGGCGTGACATAATATGGATCTTTTGCAGAAAGGTCATACAGCCAAAAGGCAAATGGCGCATGCCTCAGTTCCATTGATGTTGAAAGCACATTATACAGGGCTATAAAAACAGGTATTTGTAAAACTGTGGGCAGACATCCGCCAAGGGGGTTGATGCTGTATCTTTTATAAAGATCCATAAGCTCACGGTTCATCTTTTCCTTGTCATCCTTGTATTTCTCCCTTAGGGCAGCTACCTGCGGTTGAATCCTCTGCATCTCTTTCATAGAATCAAGCCCCTTTTTTGTCAATGGGTGAAAGAGTATCTTTATTACTACAGTGAGAAGTATTATGACAAGGCCGTAGTTATGGATGTATGCATACAGGAAATTCATGGCCGCATGCATAGGTTTTGCCATAGCCTTGTTAAGGGTTCGGCCAAGGGGAAACCAGCCATAGTTTATAGAATCATCCAGGTGAGCACCTTGAGCCTTTAATATATTCATCTCCTTTGGTCCGATATAGGCAGTATAGCCGATGGTTGCGCTGGCGCCAGGTGTCAAATTTAGAGGGATAGCAGCCTCTATCTTTACCAAATCCCCTGCTGTTATGCTTGACCACTTTGCATTTTCTATTTTTTTAGGAATGAGGGCGGACATGAAATACATCTCTTCCAACCCGGCCCAGCCTATTTTGCCTGTCAGCATCTCACTACCCTGTTTTATATCCTTTGTCAGAATATTTCCGTCTGAGTAGAGAACCGGCCCTTGATGATAAGTGCCGCCTCTCTTTTGCAGAAATTTGATGGACGAGGCAATGCCTGTGACTAATCTGCCTTCAAACGGATTGGGTGAGGTATTTGAAACAGTTGTCTCTACCTGAATACTGTAAGTGTTAGCTGAAATGGCATATCTCTTTTCAATCCCGATTCCATCCGGAGATTGCCATGTAAAGACAAATTCTTCTTTTTGACCGGGGTTGAGAGAAATGTTTGTTCTGGAAGGTTTAAAATAAACAACCTCATCGTGAGCCTGCCGAACCGATGATACAACATCTTTAATAAGCCTGTCCTCAAGGGGATATTCATCCAATACAGGCGTTATCATTTCTACATTGCTGCTGGTTTGCTTCAGGTCTTCTTTATAATTTTTCAACACCCAGCTTTTTACACCCCCCCCTTTGCTGGAAAAAACAGCCTTATACAAAGGGGTCTCTGCTGTTACTGTTTCCTCTGCATATCTATGAGCGGAAATAGGCTCTTCTTGCTTAATTGCATGGGCGCTGCCTTCCAGCCTCCTCGCATCTTCAGGCGCATCCTTATCTGATGAGACCTTTTTTGCAGGGGGCGGAGATACCCACGGCACAACAAACTGCTGGTAAAGAAAGAGAACCAGCAGTGATAATACCAATGCTAATATAATTCTTTTTTCCATAGGGGTTTTCTCTTTTATTACGGCACAGGGTCGTACCCTCCGGGATGAAATGGATGGCATTTAAGAAGTCTGCAAACAGAAATACCAATCCCTTTTCCCGGGCCGTACCTTTCTAAAGCTTCCTGGGCATAAGAAGAACAGCTTGGATAAAAACGGCATGACGGGGCTAAAAAAGGAGACAGACAATATTTGTAACCCCTGATAATCCCTGTCAAAAGTGTTTTAATCATAATTTCAAACCTGGGCCAGAAATTCATGGCCCAAAAATTCAGGGGATTTAATCCCTGAATCCTAAACCTTGTAATTCCTTTTCAACCTCTCTGTAACAACCGGGATTAAAGCCCTGTTTAACTGATATAAAAATATCAGTAGAGGGGGGGAAGGCGTCTTTATTAAGCCTGAATGATTCCCTTAAAAGCCGTTTAATTCTGTTCCTTTTTACAGCCCCGCCCACCTTGCTGCTGACAGCAAGTCCAAGCCTTCTTATACCAAGATTATTTGTCTTTAGAAAAAGAACAAGCCCCTTGCTTGCAAGTCTTTTCCCTTGTTTACGCACCGAGATAAAATCCTTATTCTTAAGGATCCTCTCAGCCTTGGTAAAAGAATACAGCCCCATTATTTATTTGTGCTTATTGTTGGGGAAAGCCTTTTTCTGCCCTTGGCCCTTCTACGTTTTATTAGACGCCTTCCGGCCGGCGTGGCCATTCTGCCAAGAAACCCGTGAGTCCGTTTCCTGCTGATATTGCTTGGTTGATAAGTTCTTTTAGGCATCGCTATCCCTCTTTACTTAAAAAATTTGAAAAGTATTTAAATCACATTTTATATTGTTTTGTCAAGGCCGAATTTATAAAAAGATATTGACCTTTAAGTATGTATACTGTATATTTTACAGCATATCTTGTTTATTCATGCCTGTTAATACGATTTAAATTCAGATTTAGGCCTGCACCCGCCGGGCTCAGGGAGAACTATTGAAACTGTCTGCTAATATACTTGATTATCCTGTGGAAAGACACCTTACCTTAAGGGAAAGGATTGTTGAGTTTGTAAAGGAGGCAATAATGAAAGGGAGGCTTAAACCCGGAGAGCGGGTGCCTGAACCTGAGCTCGCTGAAAGGTTTGGCATAAGCAGAACCCCTATACGAGAGGCCTTCCGGCAATTAGAGTCTGAGGGGTTTATCACCTTTACCCCCAGAAAAGGCGCCATTGTAAGCCATATAACAGACAAGGATGTTATAGAGTTTTATGCAATAAAGGGCCTGCTTGAGGGCTATGCGGCAAAGATGGCATGCTGCAAAATCGGCGATAAAGAAATACAGAATATGAAAGACTTAAATTCACAGATGACAAGGTGCTCTGAGAAAAATGATGTAAAAAACTTTTTTAAATTGGACAACCAACTGCACGATGTGTTTTTAAAACTGTGCGGGAATGACAAACTGTATAACCTTATTCATACAATTGTTCAACAGTTTGAACGATTCAGAAGGGCAGCCCTTTCTCTTCCAGGCAGGATGCAGAGCTCAGTCAAACAGCATACTGAGATTATAGAGGCATTCAAAAAAAGAGATGTTGACCTTGTAGAGAGACTTGTAAAGGCCAATGCGGAAATGGGCGGTGAACTGCTGGCTCAAGAGATATTAAAGGAACAGGCCTAATATGGCGCTTATTACATCCCCAGAGGCTGCCGCCAGGCTGGCAAGGACTATCCTTTCTGATATTGCTTTATATAATAAAGAGAAGGTAAAGGAAGGCATAAAGAACGACAACCTGTTTGAGGCGCTGGAAAAGGAACTGAAAGAGGGGCTGGACCTCTACAACAGCAGGATCGACCAGGAACTGCTTAAGAAGACAAATTTTTATAACAAGGCGATTGTTGATATACTTGTAAAGAGGAGCGGCGATATAGAATCTGATATATGGTAACCAGGCAACTGCAATTGCAAATATCAAAATGCAAATTGCAAAATTATTTCCCCCATTTTACATTTTTCAACTTGTACTTTCCATTTTTCAATGACTCAGGTAATGTATTATTTCTTGTGTCAGAAGCAAGAAAGGGGTATCTCCATGGTAAGCCAATACCAAAACAAAAGGAGGATACCCCATGACTCAAAGAGCCACAATAGAGAATTATGCACAGGCAGTAAGGATAGTCAAGG
>JAUYHF010000070.1 GCA_030690165.1 Deltaproteobacteria bacterium
CCTTGACTATCCTTACTGCCTGTGCATAATTCTCTATTGTGGCTCTTTGAGTCATGGGGTATCCTCCTTTTGTTTTGGTATTGGCTTACCATGGAGATACCCCTTTCTTGCTTCTGACACAAGAAATAATACATTACCTGACTACCGCTCGCTTGACCGAAAGGAAAAAAAGGATTAGAATTGTACTATGGATGACAGGGGTTTTACAATCATTGAGCTTGTAATGGTCATTATTGTGGTATCCATACTGGCAGCAGTGGCAATACCGCAGTTCGGCAGGTATTGGGCAGGCATAAAGCTGAATAATGCGGTAATGAAAATAGCCTCTGACATACGCTATGCGCAGAACAGGGCAACAACGACACAGCAGAGGACCAGGGTCATTTTTTCGAGCAGCACCACATATGATATTCAATCTTGCCCTATCGCCGCTCCATACAACACTACAACCTGCAAATGTCCTGACCCGGCAGATAATCTATGGGTACCTGCCACCGGCTTCCCCATAAATTTAAACAACACCGAATTCTTAGGCGTTACTATCACAGCGCCAGCAGCAGGAAGCTGGCTGGAATTTGATTCTTTGGGCAAGCCGTCTATTAACCCATGCGGCACTGCAACGGGAACAACGATTACTGTTCAAAACGGCAGTAGCACAAAACCTATCAACGTTGCAACACAGACAGGGATGGTGTCATATTAACTTGATAATTTCCTCTCCCCTTGCGGGAGAGGGTAGGGTGAGGGGGATTCCCAAATGAACAAAAAAGGCTTCACTCTCATAGAAATCGTCATGGTGATTGTGCTTCTCGGCATCATCATGCCGGGCATTATGTTCTATTTTATACAGGGCGTTAAAGACAGCGCAATCCCACAGAGGAGGACTACAGCCATATTCCTTGCAGAGGCATTGATGGAGGAGATAAAGTCAAAGAGCTGGGATGAGATTACGACTATCAACAGCACCTGCAGCAATGCAACTGCAATAGGTTTTGATGGAGTTGAAACAATCGCAACAAGAGCAATATGGAATGATATAGACGACTTTAATAACCTTGATAACACACCGCCTAAGGATTCACAGAATAATTCAATGACCAATTACCCCGGTTATAGACAACAAGTTAAAGTGGAATATGTTACTGCTGCCGACCTTAACCCAGCGGTTCCCCTTGTAGTGCCTCCATATACTTGCTACAAGCGGATTAAGGTGGATATAACGGATACCACGAGCAATGAGACAATTTCGCTTGTAAGCTTGATGACAAGTTATTAAACAATAAATTATGCAAAACCACAAAGGCTTTACCCTCATAGAAATGATAATGGTCATCATGCTCATCGGCATTATTGCCGCTGCCATCGCCGTTCCGTTGTCACAGGGCGTAAAGGGATGGTTTCAGGCAACCTCAAGAGAGGGCATAACCCAGAGCGGAAGGATTGCCATTGAGCGCATGGCAAGAGAGATACGGAATATGGCAAGGACAGCAGCAAATAACCCGTGCATATTAACAGCCACTGCTACATCCTTTAGTTTCAGCGACTCCAGCGGAAATATTACTACATGCAATACGATACAATTCAGTTGGGCAGGGGTGGCGGGAAATCCAATCATGCGCGGCGCCGACACCTTGGCGGATAATGTCAGTTCTATGACCATTCAATATTATGACAGCAATAATCAATGTATGTTGGCACAACCCAACTGTCCAGCTCCCATAGGAGTTACTATTAACACAATCCGCCGCCTCTCCATTGAGATAGCAAGCACACAAGGCGGCGAGACTGTGCGGAAATACAGCGAGGTCTATCTGTCAAATATGAAGGGATATTGAACAATAGCCTTGTAGGGTGTGCTATGCCCACCAAAGAACTGCTTGTGAACCTTAAAACGGTGAGCGCATTACTGATTGTGCGTTTGTTTTATCCCTATAAGAGCAGCTATCCCCATTCCTAAAAGCCCTACAATAATAGCGATGGCTCCGATTACGGTGAAATTATATGCCCAGTGCATATTGAATACACCGCCGAGATAAAGCATACCCGAATGGAATACCGCTCCCACTAAAAACATGATGCTAAGCAATGTCTTAAAATTGGCAGGTATGGCGAGTGTCAGCAACACAAGGCCGGCAACGATATTGAGCAGCGCCTCAAGATTACCGTGGACATGGGCTCCTTTAGCAGACAGTTTGCTTGTTTTAATATAGTCAAATATGCTGACAACAGCCGGGGCAATTACCTTATCGGGTCCGTCAGTTCCCTTAAAATCTCTCTGCGCCCCTTCCCTGACCTTCTCCACAAGCGCTGCCGTATTATTGAGAGATTGAGCATTCTTTCCAAGCTGAGGCACAAGCACCGCAGGCCCAAGCACAGCAGTAAACGCCAGATAAATGAAACCGAAAATTATGTTAATTTTGCCATTCATAGATTGTTCCTCCTTTTTTAGCAGAGACTTCCCGGCGGGGCGTCTTCACTGTATATATTCATGAATCATCCTCCCCTTTTTCACCTCCTTTTTCAGAAGTAAGTTCATGATTTTATTTTTTCAAAAAAGAATATATCCTTTTCATCCATTCCTTCATATCATCAAACACGGAATAAAACTAAACACCTCCTGCATGAGTTTGCCCCTTCTTAGAGAGATATTCACGGGCATCTATCAGCAGGCTCAGCAGGGATGGAATAACTAAAATGGTGAAAAGGGTAGAGAGGCTCAGCCCGCCAACGATAACACTCCCCAACCCCCTGTAAAGCTCGGAGCCTGCGCCCGGAAAAAGGACCAGCGGGAGCATCCCGAATACTGTGGTTCCAATGGTCATGAAGATTGGGCGCATCCTGTTTCTTACTGATTCCCGGATGGCCTCCCGGGGCGGCATCTGCTCGTTTCTTATATGGTTTAAGGTTTGATCAACAATGTATATGCCATTATTGACAACTATCCCGATGAGTATCACAAACCCAAGCATGGTCAGGACATTCAGCGGCTGAAATGAAAGAAACCGGTTGACCAGAGAAAGGCCTATGAAGCCGCCGACAGCAGCAGGAGGGACGCTGAACATAATGACCAGGGGATAGAGAAAGCTCTCATAGAGTGAGGCCATAAGCAGATAAGTGATTAGAAGGGTCAGGATAATGTTCCACTTAAGGGCGTCGAATGTGCGGGATAGGTCATCGGCTGTGCCGGAGAGTGTGATTCTGTACAGATCCCCAAGCTGTCCGCTCTTGGAGATGGGCGTCAGTATCTTCTCTTTAATAGAAGCGATGGCCTCCTCAAGTGGAATATCCGGAGGAGGTATTACCTGAATCGCAATGGAGCGCTCCCGTTCAGAGTGATTGATCTGCTCCGGCCCGGTAGTAACGCGAATATCGGCAACAGAACCGAGGGTAGTTACCCGGCCTGCCGGTGTCTGAATAGGGATCTCTGCCAGATCTTGAGTCCTGCTGGCATATTTGTCTTCCCCGCGAAGGATGAGGTCTATCTTTCTCCCCTCAAATTGGATTTCACTCGCCTTTGCCCCATCCACGAGCGCATCAACAGTAACCCCCAGTTCTGCGCTGGTCAGATTCAGATCTGCAGCCAGATCCCTTTTTGCAACAATCTGAACCTCCGGGTTGCCAAGGTCAAGTCCCGGTATAGGCCTTGCCTGACTGGTTGGAAAGAGCTGTCTGATCTGACCAAATATCTGTCCCCCTAATGCAACAAGCCTCTCCAACTCAGGGCCGTGGATTTCAATATCAATCGACCTCCCCTCCCCGATATCCCTCTGAAACAGGCTTGTCTGTGTCACAATTCCAATTATCCCCGGCAGGTCTGCCATAGCCATACGCATCACAGGAATAAGATCCTTGGCCCGTTCCGGGTCTGCTGAGATTGCCCCCATAAAGACCTGGCGCCCGCGGGCTACATAGAAGAAATTTCTTATAAGCGGACCTCCTGGCTTGGTAGTCTTTGGGGAGCCGGATTTTGCCTCCCACTCCCAGTAAGGGCGAAGCTTCTCCTCTACCTGCTTCCCCATTGCTGTCAATTCCCCAAGGTTATACCCTGGCGGTGGAAGGATTATACCGAGGATAAGGTTCCGGTTCCCCTCAGGGAGATATTCAGCCTTTGGAAGAAGCAACCAGCTTCCGAAAACAGCGAGTCCTGTAAGGAGAACAACAATAGCCGCCCTCCTGACAATGCTCCCGGAGATCCAGTAGACAAAATTGGCTACGCCTTCTCTTAACCTCCAGAAAAAGGATTGTGAAGGATTGGCGGACTGTGCAGATCTGTTCATAGCAAGTACCCGCGCTGCAAGGCTTGGGATAACGGTCAGGGCAATAATAAGACTCAAGCCTACACCGCTGCTTATGGCCACGGCGATATCCCGGAAGAGCTGGCCTGCCTCCTCCTTTATAAAGAAAATCGGGATGAAGACGGCTAAAGTGGTAAGTGTGCCGCCCAGCATGGCCCCCCACACCTCTGTAGCCCCATCGTTGGCCGCCTGCATCCTGGCTTTTCCCATTTCCTGATGGCGATAGATATTCTCCAGGGCAACGATACAGTTATCCACTACCATTCCTACAGCGAAGCTCATCCCTGCGAGGCTAATGACGTTTAATGTCCTTCCTAAAAGAAACATTATCAGGAATGTCCCTATAGCGCATATCGGGATAGAGGCGGCAATAACGAAGGTGCTGCTTATGCTCCTTAGGAATATAAGAAGGACAGCGACAACCAGCAGACCTCCAACCCACAGGTTATTCCTGACCAGGGAGATGGCGCTTGTGATATACTCCGTCTCATCGTAGACTTGATACATCTGCAGCCCTCGCTCCCGAAGCAGCCCATCATTAAGTTCGGCAACAGCCTTTTTCAGGCCGGTCATGGTCTTTAGGACATTTGCGCCTGTTGCCCGCTGCGCATTTATGGCTATGGCAGGCTCCCCCTGCTGCCGGACTACATTATCGGCATCCCTGTATCCCAGACGCACGGCTGCTACATCTCGGACATAAACCGGGACCCCATTCCTGCTTATGATGATTACATTTTCTATATCCTTGGTGGTTTGATATTCCCCAAGCGTCCGGACAACGAGTTCCCTCTTTCCTTCATCAAAGTCCCCCCCGCTGATATTTTTATTTTCCAGTTCCAGCGCTAATAACATCTGCTGTATAGTAATACCCCTCTGGGCCAGCCTATGAGGGTCAACAATGACCTCCATCTGTTTTTTTCTTCCACCGAAGATATTGGATGTGGCAACGCCCGGGACCCGTTCCAGACGGGGCTTTATATAATTGTCGGCAAAATCATAGAGGGTTGTGGGATCAATATCATTCCCTTTGAGCGGTTTAAACATAAACCACCCGATAGCGCCCTGGCGGGGATCCACGTTGCTGATAACCGGTTTTTCAACATCTCTGGGGTATTCACGCACCTGTTCAAGCTTATTGGAGACCTTGAGCAGGGCAGCGTCAATATCGGTTCCAACAGGAAACTCCAGGATAACCCTCCCTTGTCCCTCAAGGCTTTCGCTGGTCAGCTTCTTGAGCCCCTCCACGCTTTTAAGCTGTTCTTCCTGTTCCTGTACTATCTCCCGCTCCACCTCTTTGGGACTGGCCCCAAACCATCTGGTATCAACGGTAATCTTAGGTCTATCTATAGTAGGTGTAAGCTGAATTGGTATCTGTAATAGCCCTACTATGCCGAAAAGGGTAACAAGGAGAACCCCTACGGTAACAGTCACAGGATATTTAATAGACCAATCAGTGAGTTTCATCTATCTTTGCCCCTTTTTATTGCCAATAATCTCCACCTGTTGGCCTGGCCGGAGACGCTCATTCCCCCTAATCACTACCCTCTCCCCTGTTTTGACATTTCCTTTGATCTCTACCATGCCCTTTACAGAATTACCTAATTTGACCTCCTCCTCCCGGACAGCATCTCCATTAACGATATATACAAAGTTTCGTTCCCCCCGTATCACCAGGGCGTCCTTCGGGATTAGCCGTGCGGTGTAAGGGTCGCCTACAGAAAAAGAGACCTGCGCAGTCATCCCGCTTTTGATGGCCATATCACGGTTTTTAACCGCAACATCCACTGGAAATGTCCTGGCAGCATTGTCGGCTGCCGGGATGATTGCGGAGATTTTCCCGCTGGCTTTGAAAGAAGGCAGGGCATCAAAGCGGATAGGGACTGTTCTTCCTATCTTCAGCTTTCCGATGTACCGCTCCGGCACATCAACCCGGATACGGAGATGTTTAAGGTCTATCATCTCCACCACCGGGCTTCCCTCTTGAAGCCATTGGCCGACCTCCGTATGTTCTTTAGTAATCACCCCGTCAAAGGGGGCAAGTATCCTCGACTTGGAGATTAGATCCTCTAACCGTTCGATCTCAGCTGATAGTTGCAAAAGCCGTTCAGAGAGGGCCTTATCACGGGACATATCCTCTTCAAGCTGTTTAAGGGGAATAAGCTCCTCTTTAAAAAGCTGTGCTGAGCGGGCCATGTCCCTCTTGACCTGCTCATGATTTGCCTGCACCTCCATAAGGGCGGCCTTTGCAGCCTTGAGTTGAATCTTAAGTGATGTTACGTTGATCCGGGCCAGTATCTGCCCTTTCTTTACAGCATCCCCCTCCCTGACAGATAATTGCTCCACCAGACCTCTGACCTCACCGGCCACCAGGCTCTTCATCCTGGGTTCTACGCTTCCGATAAATGAGACTGACTGATTAATCTCCTGTTCCAGAACTTTGGAGACCAGAACCGGAGACTTGGGGGGGGGCGGTTGGGCAGAGGCCTTATAATCAAGAACAATGACCAAGATTGGAAGAATAGCAGCACACAGAAGATACTTCATAACCTTTCCCACTCCTTTGTGTTTTATTTCATCTCTTCAAGAAGGATGCCCACCCTCTTCTTTAACTCCAGGATTGCAAGTTGGTAATCATATTGAGCATTGGCAAGACCGCTCTGACCCAGGACCAGTGTTGTATTTGCGTCTATCACATCCACGTTTGTTGAGAGGCCGTATTGAAATTGTTTAAAAACCATATTGTAATTTTCCTCTGCAAACAAGACCTGCCTTTTAAATGATTCTATGATGGAATTAAATGAAAGAAGATTGTGAGACGCCTCCCTCACCTCCAATTCAATATCTTTTCTCAAACTTATCCTCTTAAACTCAGTCTGTCTTCTTTTGCTCTTTGCCTCATTCAGTTCAGCCCTTCTCAAACCGCCTTCAAATATAGGATAGGTAAATGTAATTCCGGCATACATGCTATCTTCATTGAAAAGGGTTGATTTTGGCTCCTGGTCCCTTTTTGAATAAACCCCTTCCAATTTAAGGCTTGGCAGAAAATTTCCAACGGCATAGTTAATTGCCTCAAGGGCAATATCCTCATCTATTTTACTTCGGATGTAATCCTGTCTTTTTTCCAAAGAAAGAGACACCAATTTGTCCAGACTTGTTTGAGGCGCAGGCTGGATATCGGGTTCTGCTGTCTTAAAATCATCTGATATGCCTAAAAATCTTGCTAATTTATCCTTTGCCACAAGAAGGTCTTTTTTAGCGCTGATAAGTTCTGTTTCTGCGCCTGCCACATCGGCCTCAGCCCGGAGGACTATAGCCTTTGTAACATCCCCTACCTTAAACCGTGCGACAGCCACCTTCCTTTGCTCTACTGCCCTTTTTAAGGCGGCATCCTTTATCTCCACAGTTTTTTTTGATTTCAGGACACTGTAATATATCCTTGAAACATTAAGCACAACCTCCTCTTTTGCAGCATTAAGACCGCTCATGCCCGCTACGGTCTTTTTCTTTGCCTGCCTCCAGAGGCTCCATTCCTTGCCTCCTGAATAGAGAGGCTGACTGAGTTTAACACTAAACGATGAACTGTTATCCGGTTGAACATTAAAGCCTCCTGATGTTGCACTTTCGGAATATTTTGTATAATTGGCATCCGCGGTAATGGTCGGGAGTATCTGGGATATTGCCTTATCAATCCCTGCCTCTGCCTGATACAGGTCTTCTTCAGACAACTTAACAGATTCATAGCCGGCAATAGCAAGCCGGGAGGCCTCAGCAAGGGTGATAGTCTTTTCTTCGGCAAAAACCGTAGCGGAAAGAATAAAGATAGTGAACAATAAGAGATAAAATTTGAAATTTGAAATTTGAAATTTGAAATTTGTATTCATACCTGCCTCCTCTCTATACCTTCAAAAAATATCTCCACAAATGTATCTGCCACCTTTTTTATAGACATTTTGAAAAATTTTTTCATGCCATAAACCTCCTGTGTCATACTGTAGTGAAGAACCATGCCCAGAAACGCCCTGGCTGCCAGATGCGCATTCACCTTTCTGAAACTTCCATCTTTTATAAGATTGTCGATATGCCTCGCCATGTAATCCATTATTTCCACTCCCCTTGTTTTTATGAATATATCGGAAAGCTTATACCCCTCCAATGCGCTGAACATAAGCAGTTTCATAAATTGAGGGTCGTCCTCGTGTGTCTGTATAAGATAAGCGGCTATTTCCCTGAACACATCCCTCCCCTCTTTGCCTTCTAATTTTTTCATCAGGAGCGACTGCCCCTGCCTGTCATTGCACTGCATGTCAATTATAGCAGAATAAAGCGCTTCCTTTCTTGCAAAGTGCCTGAAGATTATCGCCTCGCTTATCCCGGCCTTTTCCGCTATCTCCCTTGTGGTTGTCCCCTTGAAACCCTTCTGCGAAAAGAGCTTCATAGCAACCCTTACAATCTGTGCGCTTCTGTTTTTTGCCGTTAATCTTTTTTTAGCCATTATCTTGCTCCACAGGATATTAGTTAGTAAGCGCTCACTATATATCTTGGCATGCAGCTTGTCAAGTGTTGACTGGCGCACTGCCATTCTGATACAATCCTGAATATGAAAACCTCTATTGACGACATTTCAGGCAAGATTAGCTCTTTACAGAAAAATCTTGAAAAGATAATCAAAGGAAAGCCCGATGTCATCAAACAGGCGATAACAGCCCTCATAGCCAGAGGGCATCTGCTTATAGAAGATGTCCCTGGCATAGGCAAGACAACCCTTGCCCACGGGCTTGCCAAGTCTATAAACTGCAGCTTTCAGAGGATTCAGTTTACAAGCGACCTCCTCCCCTCTGATATTATAGGCGTTACCATTTATAATCAGGAAAGACATGTCTTTGAATTTAAACCAGGCCCTATATTTGCCCATATTATCCTGGCGGATGAGATAAATCGCACAACGCCAAAGACGCAGAGTTCTCTGCTTGAGGCAATGAGCGACAGACAGGTCTCTGTTGACAAGATAACCCATCCCCTTCCGGAACCGTTCATGGTAATTGCCACGCAAAATCCGATGGAATATGAAGGAACATATCCGCTGCCTGAATCTCAGATGGACAGATTTATGATGAGGATACGGATAGGCTATCCTGATACAAAGGCTGAAAAGGAGATACTTTTATCCCCTTCTTCTCTTCTTCAGCCCCAAAGCCTTGCCCCTGCCTTATCCACAGAGGAGGTAATATACCTGCAAACTCTGGTAGATAAAATAAAGGTTGATGATGACCTGGTGGAATATATCCTGTCAATTGCGGATGCCACAAGAAAATCTCTTAAGCTGCGATTGGGCGTAAGCCCCAGGGGGGCCATGATGCTGTATCGCGCTGCCCAGGCATTTGCCCTTGTAGACGGCAGGACATACTGCATTCCTGACGATATAAAGAAACTCTCAATACCTGTGTTCAGCCACAGGGTATTGACTTCTCAAGGCATGGAAGGAGAAACAGAAAATGCGGAAGGTATTATACAGGAGATAGTTGACGGTGTTGAAACGCCGTTATAGCTGATAGCTCATGGCTCATCGTCTTACCTATCAGCTATGAGCCATGAACTATGAGCTATTTATCCGCGCCCCTGCCGTGGCTTACAGCCGTTGCCAAACTATTAGCTGGAAAAAAACAGATTAGCAAGCATAGGGTAAGTTCATTTATCCTGCCAAGGACTTTATCCTTTACAAAGGAAGGGAAAAGATTTATTGCGATCCTTTTTGTAATCGGCATAGCCGCTATAAATACAGGAAATAATCTCCTCTATCTTGTTGTGGCAATGATGTTGTCTATCATAGTTATATCAGGCATACTTTCAGAATCCACATTAAGAGGTATAGAAGTAAAGAGAGCTATGCCAGGGCATATATTTGCAGGAAGACCTGTGACGGTGAAATGGAGTATTTCAAATATAAAGAGGGTTTTTCCGTCATTCTCTGTTTCAATAGATGAAATCCCTGCCAATAACGAATTTACCGCAGAATCAGGATATATAATAAAATTGCCTGCCCGCGCATCTGTTACTCATACACACTCTTATACCTTTAACAATAGGGGGTTGCATAAATTAGAAGGTTTTAAAATAAAAACCCGTTTCCCTTTTGGTTTTTTTCTAAAAGGGAGAAGACTGTTTGCGGCAACAGATGTGCTTGTATATCCAAATATAAAACCCGTAAGGCAGACAACTGCCGCGGGTTTTTTAAAAAGCGGCGAAGCGCCTGAAAAGATAAAGGGGCATAGCGCCAACCTTTACAATATTCGGGACTATACGCTCATGGATGATTCAAGGATTATACACTGGAAATCAACAGCCAAGACCGCAAGGCTTATGGCAAAGGAGTTTGAACAGGAAGGTGGAAAAAGGGTAAAGATTGTTTTCTCTAATACGCTGGTTTCCGATGCGGATTTTAACGATAGATTTGAGGATATGGTGGAAGAGGCAGCCGGCATGGCTGATTATTTTATAGGAACCGGCTTTGAGGTAGGTTTCAAGACTCTGACCTTGGAATTACCGTGCAGGTCAGGAAAGGAACAGCTTTACAGGATATTAAGAGAGCTTGCCCTTATAAAACCTGTGGCAGGCGATGAAACCGTGCCCCCGAATGTGAAGTTTGTAAGCCAATGAAACCACATAACCTTCAAACCCACCCTCACCTTAATCCTCTCCCTGAGGGAGAGGAGACAAAGTAGGGAATCCTTTTCTGAGGGAGAGGAAGATAAAGTAGGAATCCTATTCCTGTGAGAGAGAGGAAACTTTTTCGTTCCCTCCCCTTCAAGGGGAGAAATGCCTTTTCTTTTTCCTCCCCTTCAAGGGGAGGGTTAGGGTGGGGATGGGGTAAAAAAGGGATTTATAGATGAAATTTTCCACATATTTTATTCTCATATCGTATCTTATTGCAGGCACAGGACTTGTTGCGGTCAGCCTTACTAATATAATAAACCCTGTTTTTCTTGCAGGGATAAGCTGTGTTGTATTGTTAAGCCTTTTCTTAAGTATTAAGGGTAATTCTTTTAACATACCAGGGTTTATCTGGAACAGCCTTGCTGTAATAATATTGGTTGCCGGTCTTATAGACTATCTTTTCGTATCAAGGTCTCTTATAGATGTATCTCTCCGCTTTCTCACCATACTGATGGTTGCCAAGCTCTTTGATCTCAAGACAAACAGGGATTACGCCATACTCTACATTCTTACATTCTTTCAGCTTCTATCAGCATCTGCCTCAACAGTAAATATTTCATTTTTATTTGTCCTGGCATTATATATCCTGACAGGTATATGGGCGCTTACCATATTTAACCTCAAAAAAGACTGGGAGGAAAAGGGAGTTCCTCATAAGGAGATGGCAAAAAACATCCTTGGGCCGTATTTCTTTATTGCAACAGCAGGTCTGGCAGGCCTATCCCTTATTATTACCTTGTCTCTGTTTTTCATTATACCAAGGATGGAGGTTGGGTTCTTTTCCAGACAAACCGCTGATGTTCTGAAGGTATCAGGCTTTTCTGAAAAGGTAGACCTTGGGGAGCTTGGGCCAATCAAACTTGACCCGGCAATAGTTATGAGGGTGGAACTGCCGGATTACAAGGCATATGCTGCCCCGCGTCTCTATTTCAGGGGGGTATCATTTGATACTTATAACGGCGCCCAGTGGCAGCAGACAATAAAAGAGACAGCGCCTTTGAGAAGGGGCCAGGACGGCGTATGGAGAGCAGTCAGCGGGGAGTGGTCAAGGATAGGAACAAACATCCTGACACAAATAATCCTTCTTGAGCCAATAGAAACAAATGTCCTCTTTGCCGCATCCAATGGAATAGGGGTTTCAGGCAACTTTAAAAGTGTCATGGCTGACAGGACAGGTTCGCTTTATCTGCCGGCCCCGTCATATTCCAGAATTGAGTATACTGCATATTCCATATTGCCACCTCCCTCAAAGCCTATACTGCCGGAACAGGATTTGGGGACAGATTTAAAATCTGTCCCCACACAGTATCTTCATATACCGCCGGGATTAGAAAGGGTTTCTAATCTTGCAAGAGATATTACTGTGAAAAAAATAACTCCGTTTGAAAAGGCTGCTGCGATAGAAGAATATCTTATTAAAAATTTTCACTACACATTAAACCCAGTCAAAGGCAGCGGCAAAAACCCAGTAGAAGACTTTCTCTTTTATACAAAGGAAGGTTACTGTGAACAGTATGCAACCACAATGGCAATGATGCTCAGGGGAGCAGGGATTCCAAGCAGACTTGTCACAGGTTTTCTGCCCGGCGAATGGAATAAATTCGGAAACTATCTCATCATCCGGCAGAGGGACGCCCATTCATGGGTGGAGGCGTATATGCCCCCGACAGAATCAATCGGGGGCTGGGCTGCATTTGACCCAACACCGCCTGCCGAGGCAGTCGGGGCAATGCCGCCTGCAACCTCTGTTATAACCCTGTACTTAGATTCGCTTAAATGGAAGTGGAACAGATATATAATAAATTATTCTTTCAGAGACCAGATAAATTTTGCAAAGACTGTTGAAGGAAAGGGCCGCTCCATCATGTCAAACTTAAGATGGAATGCGCTTGTCAGTCAGGTGTCAGCAGCCGGCGGCCTTCATAAAAACCTGTTTATTGTCATTGCAGTATCAATGATTTCAGCCCTTATACTCACAACCATTATATGGAGGCTCGGTAGGCCGGGGGAGGAGACAAGGCGGTCAAAGGTTCCGTCATTTTATAAAAGCATGTTAAATATCCTGGCAAAAAAAGGGAAGATAAAAAAGGCAGGCGAGACAGCCCTGGAGTTTGCAAGAGATGTAAATATTGAAGAAGTAGAGACTATAACGGATATTTATTACAATGTCCGGTTTGGCGGGCACAGGTTAACAGAAAAGGAGCAAGGTGAAATAATGGACTATTTAAGGAGTTTAAAAAAGGCCGATATTATACCCCCTTCCTGAATATTGAAACCTTATTGCCTCCGCTTAGAGATGCATACTGAAATGCAGACTTTGCAGCATGGCTCACATTCGACATTAATTCGTTTGATTCATTGCCGTCTGCCGGAAAACCTGCAAGGCCTATGCTTATGGTCAGCCTTTCGGCTTTCTTCCCATCCGCTGATGGGAACGGGTGATTTTCCACCCTGACTCTGAGTTTTTCTGCAACCGTAGCAGCAGTCTCCTGCCTGATGTTGGGCAAAATAACAAGGAATTCATCCCCCCCGTATCTGATAAGGCAGTCAGCCGTTCGGATATTATCCTTTATCAATCCGGCAAGGTCAATGAGCGCCTCGTTTCCAAGGAGAAAACCGTTTCTTGCATTATAGTTATGCAGCCTGTCCACATCTATCAGCAGCACAGCAAACTGGAGCCCGTATCTTTTGCTGCGCGCGATCTCCTGCACTATCCAGTGGTTGAAATACCTGTTATTAAATACACCGGTCAACGGGTCTATCATCCTCGCCCTTGCAGGATATGCCATTTCAAGTTTTTTTATCTCATTTAAGAGGCCTTTTTTTGAAAAATCTGCCTTTCCGAGTATGTTGGCTATATTGTGTCCAAGCTTTGCCTTGTCAATTTCGGTTACATCCTTTACGGTAAATATCACTACGGGTATATCCTTTGCAGTAGGGTGTATTTTTAACTGTTCCACCACATCAAAACCGCTTACCTGCGGCATCATCAGATCCAGGATTATGAGATCCGGGTCCTTTTCTATTGCAAGGGCAATCCCTTCTTCACCGCCTGCGGCCTTAATCACGTTAAACCCTTCCTTTTCAAGGATATCGCCGAGTAATTGCAATACCTGCGGTTCATCATCTATAGCGAGAATGCTGAACGGATGTCTCTTTCCCTTTGCTATAAAACTGAGTTTGCCAAGCGCATGAAGGAGTTCGTCTTTATTAACCGGTTTTATCAGATAAGCTACAGCGCCGAGACTGAATCCCAATTCCTTATTATTGGCGGCCGAGGCTATTATCACAGGTATCTCGCAAGTATCATAAGATGCCTTTAACTCCCTTATTACATCCCAGCCGTCTTTCTTGGGAAGCATTATGCCTAGAATAACGGCAAATGGTTTTGTCAGAGCGGCCTTTTTCAGAACCTCATTGCCGTCGGCAGCAAGTTCAACGCAATAATCATTCTCCTCAAGATATGCCTTTATAAGCGCGTTCATGTCTGCGCTTTCGCCGGCAACCAATATTAAAGATGGCGGCTCATGAGTCAGCCGCTTAAACACGGACATATCCTTAGTATATGCAGGCTGCAGTCCTGAAACCCCCTGCGGAATTACAAGACTGAATTGAGTCCCCTTGCCATATTCGCTCTCCACCCATATCCTTCCGCCATGCAGTTCAATAAGTTTTTTGGTTAATGCCATACCAAGACCGGTGCCGCCATACTCCCTTGTTATTGAGGAGTCAAGCTGTTCAAAATCCCTGAATACCCTTGGGATGTCCTCATCTTTTATGCCTATGCCCGTGTCTTTTACAGAGATATGAAGAACCCTTTCCATGATATCGCCTTTTGCCTCTTCTGAAA